>JAILBY010000160.1 GCA_024680655.1 Clostridiales bacterium
CTCTCGGAAACTATAAAGAAGCATATAACAGAAGAATTTGGTTGTGAAACAGTAGTAAAAGAGGAGTTTTATGAATAACATTAAAGAAAAGCTGAAATTTATTTCAGAGAAAATCAGAAAGGATAAAAAGGTACTTTTGGCTGTTATAGCAGGAGGTGTTCTTATTTTTGCCCTTGCTATAAGTGAGTTTGCAGTAAAGGATAATAAAAATCAAAAAGCTCGTGAGGGCTCAAACGAAACGGCACAGAGCAGTAATATAAATCTTGATAATTATTCTTCACAGCTTGAAAATCGCCTTGCTGAGCTTATTTCTTCTATAAACGGAGTCGGCAAGGTAAAGGTTATGATAACGCTTGAAAGCTCGGAAAAATCAGTCTATGCAACAAGCGAAAACATAAAAAAAGATAAGGAAAGCGAAGATTATGACAGTCAGTATATCCTTATAAAATCAGGCTCTTCAAAGGAGGAAGCACTTCTTATAAATATATTACAACCAAAGGTGAGGGGCGTGGCTGTTGTTTGTCAGGGTGCAGACAATGTATATGTAAAGCAGAGAATTTTAGATACATTGAGTGCAGTTCTTGATGTCAACAGTACGCATATCTCAATAACACCTATGGGTTAATTAAAATCAGGGAGGATTTCAATATGGTATTAAAAAAGAAAAATGTGATAATTGCAGGGCTTGTTGTGGCTCTGGGAGCGGCAGTTTTTGTAAACTGGTATTACACAAAGCCGAATGTAACTGCAACCTCTGCAATAGGTGAAAGCTCGGATAAGCAGACAATAAACAACCTTGGAGATGCTCAGTATGTAAGCAGTACAATTACAGGCGATTCTGTTCAGACTCAGGCAGCTGCTGAAAATGAATTTTTTGCAAAAACACGCCTTGCAAGGCAGACCTCACACGACGAAGCGTGTGAAAAGCTGAATGATGTAGTCAATAGTGCTGATGCAGATGAAAAATCAAAGAATGAAGCGATTAACGCACTTGCTCAGCTTGCAAAAACAATCAAGCTTGAAGGTGATACCGAAAATCTTATAACAGCAAAAATTTCTTCGGACAATATTGTGATAATTAACGATTCAAAGGCAACCGTTGTAGTAAATCAGGGTGTGCTAAATGATACTGTTGCCTTGCAGATAAAAGATATTGTTATCAAACAGACAGGGTTCACTTCGGACAATATCAGCATTTCAGAAGCAAAATAATAAAATAAAGGTTGTTAATTCGTGTATAGATGTGCTATAATAAATCTGATAATTTTTTTATAAGATTGACGGTAGGAGGTCTATGCCGATGTCTGATAACAATAACGGCTTTAATAACACGGGTGACCTTGTTATTTCGGAAGATGTAATTGCAACAATAGCAATTAACTCAATCAAGGATATAGAAGGAATAAGTGGTTTTGCACAGAAACCTGTCGGTTTTGATTCCTTCTTTAATAATTCAGAGCAGGCAAATAAGTCAGTAAGAATGGTTATAAAAGATAACGATGTTAAAATCCATATCTTTGTAAATCTTCTTGCAGGCTATAAAATACCGACTGTTGCAGAAAAAATACAGACTTCGGTTAAAGATGCCATTCAGAATATGACGGGCAAAATTGTTTCCAAGGTTGATGTTACTGTTGTTAATATTGATTTTTCCGAACCTAATGATGATGAATAATTATTTTTTAGCCTTTTCTTTGGGCGGTTCGGACTAACCGCGTGAAGAAAAGGCTTTTCTTTTTTACTTATAAAAACGGGGGACTTTTAAATGAAAATCACAAGAAGGCAAGCAAGAGAACAGGCGTTCATTATAATTTTTGAAAAATCCTTTAACGAGGATATGAGTGTTGAAGAGCTTATTGAAAATGCAGTTGAGGCAGAAACTCTTGTGCCTGATGATTTCGCTGTTAAGCTTGTAAACAGCGTCTTTGACAATATTGAGAAAATTGACAATAATATAGAAGAAAATTTGAAGGGCTGGACAAAGGATAGAATATCAAAGGTTTCTATTGCAGTTTTAAGGCTTGCAATAGCAGAAATGCTTTTGTTTGATGATATTCCAAACGGTGTTTCAATAAATGAAGCGGTTGAACTTGCAAAGACATACGCACCGCAGGGCGATTCTTCTTTTGTAAATGGCGTTTTAAGCTCTGTAAATAAAAAAATCGGAGAATAATTTATGGGTGTTTATCTTGGCATTGATACAAGCAATTACACTA
>JAILBY010000166.1 GCA_024680655.1 Clostridiales bacterium
TAAGCGAGCCGAAAAGGTATGAATAAGTACCCATACGGTCAATATAATACTCAAAAATATAGGTAAACAAAATCCAACCGCAAGCACTTATAACTGCACCTGGCAATTCATATTTAAACTTTGATTTTCTGTTCGGTATCAAAGTAAACAGCAAAAGGAAAAAGATTATAAGAAGAAAAAGCGTTGTAGCCGTTCTCAAACTCATAATGATATATGCCAATTCATTTATCTGCGGAAAATGATAGGTTGCAAGTTCAAAAATTCTTTTACCAAAGCCAAGAGCTATAACGGTTATGATTATTATAACCATAAAGATACAAGTATAAATCGTTGAAATGCCTCTTAATTTAAAATAATTTCTTGTTTCGTTTATCTCATAGACTGCATTAAGTCCCCTTACAAGTGCAAGCATACCCTTGCCTGCCGACCATAAGGTAGCAATAATAGACAAAGAAAACAATGTGCCCGTTGCCTTTGAAAAGACCTCTTCAATGATAAATGAAACAGAGTCCGCCAAGGTCTGTGGCAAAATTGTATCAAGAACAATATTTATATCACTTGCCGAAAACGGAAGATAGCGGACAAGTGCGAGCATAGCCATAACAAAAGGAAAAAAAGCAAGTATAACAAAGAAAGCCGCTTGTGCCGCATAGGCATTAACACGATTTTCTTTGCTTCTTTCTGAAAATCTTTTTATCATTTTTTTGATAAAATCGAAGTCCAAAATCTCACCTGCTTTACTCTGATTTAATTTCTGCCATATCCTTTTTAAGAATAACCATCTTTTTCCATTTTCCCGTAGCAAAGAAAATAATACACAAAATCAACGCTATTGAGCTTGCAAACGGTGCTCCCAAGCCAACGCCCATAAGTCCCTTATGCATTACTATTCCAAAGATATATGAAACGGGTATCCTTATAAGCAAGGACGAGAGCATACTGTTGAAAAGAGTAAACTTTGTATGCCCTGCACCTATAAACAAGCCGTTCATACTGAAAACAAGAGGAACAAAGATATAATCAAAAGAGAACACTCTCAAATATTCTGTACCTGCAATAGCCATCTGCTCATCATCGGCAAAGATTTTCAATATCTGTTCAGGGAAAATCTGCGAAAATATGAAAATAACAAAGGAAATTGCAAAGGAAATCAATATGCCTATCTCCATTGTTTTCCTTGCTCTCTTCATCTCACCTGCACCTATATTCTGTGCACTCATAGCGGAAACAGACGAGCTTATTGCAACACACGGCAATATTGCAAAGCCGTTATATTTTGCAACTGCACCAACAGCAGCAGAAGCAATAACGCCAAGGCTGTTTACCATAGCAGTCAGGAAAAGAAAAGAAATACCAACCGCAACATTCTGAACGGAAGTAGGTATTCCGATTTTTATAAGCATTTTAAGTCTTTCCTTATGAAAGCCAAAGGATTTGAGTTTAAAGTCAAAAATAAAATTATTCTTTGAAAGATAGAACACGCAAAGGAACATACTTATTGCCTGAGAAATAACGGTTGCTATACCTGCACCCATAGCACCCATCTTAAACTTTGCAACAAGCAAAATATCAAGAAAAACATTTATAACACAAGCTATTGCAACAAAAACAAGCGGTCTTTTCGAGTCACCCAAGCCACGCATAACCGCACTCAAAGCATTATAGCCGAAAATAAATATTGTGCCTATTGTTGTTATAAGCAAATAATCATCAGCCTCTGAAAAGCTTTCTGTCGGCGTTTGCAAAAGAACAAGAAACGGCTTTTTGAAAACAAGCAAAAGTGCTGTAATAACCAAGGCAAAAACTATAAGCGATGTAAACAAAGTGCCGACTGTCTGCTTTATAGCATGTCTGTCACCAGCTCCGAGATATTGTGCAATAAGAACCGTAGCACCTGCACAAAGTCCGACTATCATATTCGTTACAACAAGAGTTATCTGACTGCCTATATTAACACCAGACATACTTATTGTACCACTGAACTGACCAACTATAATCATATCAGCCACGCTGTAAAGCGATTGAATTAAGTTTGAAATTACAAAAGGCAGGCTGAACATAATCAGTTGCTTTGCAACACTTCCCTTTGATAAATCCTTTTCAAATTTGCTCAAAGCTTTTCCCCCTTAAAAATATTTCCCTTCAACAAGCTTACACAAATTAACATAGTAATAGGAAAAACTATACAGATTAAAATTCCTGCTTTTAACGATAACTGTTGTAAATCGTACCCGAAAGAATTTGATAGTTTTATAATTAACTGACTTTTCTGTGAAAAATCAGAAATAAGGCCTGCAAGCCAAGGTCCCGTTGAGCAACCAAGGTCACCGAACAGAGCAAGCATACTGAACATAGTCGTTGAGCCGAGCGGAAATTTAACAGCCGAAAGGCTATAAACACCAGGCCACATAACGCTGACCGAAAAACCGCATACTGCACAACCGATAAGGCTTATAAAAGCATTCGGTGAAAGTGTTATCATAAGATATGATGCGATACACAATGCCGAGCAAAAAATTATAACCTTGCGAAGATTTATTTTTTTGCCCCAGAAGCCATATATTATTCTGCCCATACCCATAAATACGGCAAACATACAAGGGCCGAGCAAATCGCCGACGGTTTTTGAAATATGCAAGCCCTTTTGTGCAAACAAAGAAGCCCATTGTGAAACAGTAAGCTCAGAAGCACCTGCACAAACCATCAGTACAAGAAACAAAATAAATGATTTTGAATTGAGAAGCTGTTTTACTGACATTCTTTTTTCAGCAGAAACAGGCTTTTTTATCGGCACTATACAGAAATTTATCAGATTTATCAAAGGCAATACACTCCATATCAGAGGAACATAATGCCAATTAAAATCACCTAAAACTTTTATAAGGAAGGTTGTTAAAACAACAGTTATAACTGAGCCCCAGCAATAAAAGGAATGAACAAGCACCATAGCACTCGCCTTTGAAGTATCATTTACAGCGTCAACAACAGGGCTGATAAGCACTTCAATAAGTCCGCCGCCTACTGCATAAATAACAGTTGATATAACAATACCTGCAAAAGCATTTTCCATAGCTGACGGCAAAACGCCTAACAGTATAAGCCCTAATGCACAAGTAAAATGTGCAAGGATAATTGTAATACGGTAGCCTAACAAATCGGAAATTTTTACAGATGAAATATCAACAATAATCTGTATAACAAAATTTATCAGAACTAATCTGCCGAGCTGTTCAAAAGAAACGGAAAAGCTATTCTGAAAAATAACAAAAAGCAGAGGTGCAAGGTTTATAACTATTGCCTGAGTTACATAACCAAGATAACAGGAAAAAACAGTATATTTTAATTTTTTATCTTCATTCATCGTCTGCCTCAATATTGTTTACATCTAATTTATTGAAAATCAGAGGATAGAAAGCAAGATACTCTCTTAAATAATTTTTGAAGAGCTTGTTCAAAGGCGATTTTGCAGAAATACATCTTACATGGATACCTGCTTTATACGCAATAGCAAATGCTCTCAAAATATGATAATCGCTTGAAACAAAAGCAACCTCAAAATTGTTTATGCTTTTGCCCTCTTCTATGCTTTCAATAAGCCTTTTTGAATAGACAAAATTTTCGTATGTATTTGTTGATTTTTCTTCAAGAATAATTCTTTCCTTATCTATACCTTTTTCAACAAGGGTATCATA
>JAILBY010000186.1 GCA_024680655.1 Clostridiales bacterium
AGCGGTAAATTGAGCCACAATATACCACCACATTCATCATCTGTTTTCAGCATAAGCCATAAGCCAGTTGAAAAGGATAAGGATACATACATTACCTTTATTTATTCTGATAAAAACGGAGAGATTGCGAAAGAACAGATAGTTCTTAATAGAGCAATCCTTTATCCGATTGTAAAAAAAGGAAATAATGTTTCTGCTGTTGACGGGGCAACCTCAATAACTACAAACTTTGATGATGGCTATTGCATTTTCAATAAATTGACAGGTCAGCTTGAAAGCTATGTTTATAATTACAGAGAACTGCTTAATACAGAGCCGGTAAGCGAATATAAGGGCTTTATGCCGAATGTTTACAGAGCACCAACGGACAACGACAGAAATTATCGCAAACGCTGGGATAAATTAGGTCTTGATGATTACACTGTCCGTTTTGATGATATAGGCGTAAAGATAAAAAAAGCAGGCGTTGAGGTAAATACATTTTTCACTCTTATTTCGGGTGCAGGTAAGCTTTGCAGGATTAAGATTGATTACCTTGTCAGAGCAAACGGAAGCCTTGAAGTTGAAAGCACTCTTATACCAAGCGGAAAAATAAAGGGTGAAATTCCACGCTTTGGCTTTATGATAGAATTGCCGAGAGAGTGCAATAAAATAGAATATTATGGCTTGGGCGAAAAGGAAAATATGCCCGATATGAACGAGCATTGTACGATGGGGATATATAAAACAACCGTTGAAAAAATGCACATTCCTTATATAAAACCGCAGGATAACGGCAACCGTTCGGGTGTTCGCTGGCTGAAAATTTCAGATGATGCAAACAAGGGCTTTTTTGTTTCTGCAAATGATGCAAAGGGCTTTGTGTTCAATGCTCACGAATACACTCAGAAGCGTTTGCAGTATGCGATGCACCAAGAGGATTTGCGTGACGAAAATACAGTTGTGCTTTCTGTTGACGGATTTACAAGAGGTCTTGGCAGTAACAGTTGCGGGCCAGGACCCGATAAGGAACACAGGTTTAATGTTGACAAGCCTCTTTCCTTTAAGGTTATGATAGTGCCCGTTGAATAAAATTTTATTGTGCAATTTCAATATAGTATGACTGAAAATATTGCAGTCTTGTTTTATTGAATTTTGACTTTTGGTGTTGTATAATAAAAAGGATAGATATTTTAACAAAGGAGATACAAAAATGGCAAACAAAATTACATGGCTTTATGGCAAAACAGTTATTGTTACAGGTGCTTCAAGCGGTATGGGTAAGGATATTGCAACCCGCCTTATCAAAGAACATAGCTGCACAGTAATCGGTGTTGCAAGAAGCGAAGCAAAAATGAAAGCTTTTAATGAAGAACTTGGTGAATATGCAAAACAGTTTACATATAAATTGTTTGATGTTTCAATTCTTGAAAATTGGCAAGATTTTGCAAAATGGATTGAAGAAAACAATATCCACCCAGATATTCTTATAAACAATGCTGGTATTCTTCCAAAGTTTGATAAGTTTGAGAATTATTCTATTGAGGATATAAGAAAGGCCATGGATATTAACTTCTTTTCTAATGTCTATTCAATGAAGGTTATGATGCCGATTATTCTTAAATCAAGTGACCCTGGCATTGTTAATGTTGCTTCTTCTGCTGCGTTTGCTTCACTTGCAGGTACATCTGTTTATTCAGCAAGTAAGGCTGCACTTAAAGGTCTTACAGAGGCTGTTCGTGAAGAAACAAGAGGCAGGTGTTATGTAGGTCTTGTTTGCCCAGGCTTTACAAAGACTGATATTTTCAGAAATCAGGGCGACGATACTGCAAGTGCAAACAAAGCCTTTGACCTTGTAAGCACACCTTGTGCAAAAATGGTTGATATGATTATGCACGGTATCATTCACCGTAAGAGCAGAATGGCTTACGGTTTTGACTCAAAATATATGGATATAGGCGGAAGAATGGCTCCTGTTGGTTGCTCAAAAATCAGCAGTACAGTTATGAAGAAATCAAAGCTTCCATTGTTTGATGATGTTTTTAAGGTTCAGTAATTTTTATTCTATAAAGAACATAGCAGAGGCGTTATAAATGCCTCTGCTGTTTTAGTTTTATCTATTTTATTTTTCGTTATCAGCAAACAAATCAGCAAAGCCGTTGGAAGTGGCTTTGCGAGATTAGAATTAAATTTTTGCAGAGGGTAAAAGCCTATGGCTTTATCAGGGCAGAAATGAAAGGGGAGGGGATTGTTAAGGGGAACCAGACTTTTGTCGCAGTAGTCTGGTGCCCCTTAACTTGACTTCTTTTGTTTCGTTTTCTTCGTCAATGCGAAGAAAATGAAAGCCCCGACGGCAGTCGAAAGGTAATTATTTTATCTTTTTTAATTTAGAAAGATAAAATTTTTAGTTTAGTCTCCGACAGTTCGCATTCTCTTTTACTGCCTCAGAAGAGAGTTGAGACCGTGGTGGGCTTTTTGTTTGTACTAATTTTAAGTTTAATCTTACATCAGGCACTTTCGCCGCCTGATGTTTTTTAATTTTGTTTTTATATATCTTAACTTTATTTGAATAAATAAAAAGCCTTACTTTTTTAGTAAGGCTTTTGGTTTTATATTGCTTTTATATTCTTGCAACGCCACTATCTCTTGCGGCTTGTGCAACTGCCTTTGCAACAGTAGGGCCAACACGCTCATCAAAGGCTTTTGGAATAATATAGTCAGGTGAAAGTTCATCATCTGAAACAAGACCAGCGAGTGCCTTTGCAGCGGCTATTTTCATTTCTTCGTTGATGTCACTTGCACGAACATCAAGAGCACCTCTGAAAATGCCGGGGAAAGCAAGAACATTGTTAATCTGATTTGGGAAATCACTTCTGCCTGTGCCAACAACTGCCGCACCTGCTTTTTTAGCAAGGTCAGGCATAATCTCAGGAACAGGGTTTGACATAGCAAGAACTATTGCGTCCTTGTTCATTGATTTAATCATTTCTTCGCTTACTATGTTAGGAGCAGAAACGCCGATGAAAATATCTGCACCAACGAGTGCATCAGCAAGAGTGCCCTGCTTGTTGTTTTTGTTTGTGAAAGCGGCAATATCTTTCTTTGCATCAGTCATATTTTCATTTTTTGAAGAGATGATGCCCTTACGGTCACACATAAGGATATCGCCGATACCCATACTCTTGAAAAGCTTTGCAATTGCAACGCCTGCTGCACCTGCACCGCTGAAAACTGCTGTGCAATCCTCAATCTTTTTGCCTACGATTTTAAGTGCATTTATAAGACCTGCCGAGCATATAACTGCTGTTCCGTGCTGGTCGTCGTGGAATATAGGAATATCACATTTTTCCTTTAACTTGCGTTCGATTTCAAAGCAACGAGGTGCTGAAATATCTTCAAGGTTTACACCGCCGAAGCTACCTGCAAGAAGAGCAACAGTGTTTACAATTTCATCAACATCTTTACTTCTTACGCAAAGAGGAATTGCGTCAACACCGCCGAATTCTTTAAAGAGAACACATTTACCTTCCATAACAGGCATACCTGCCTCTGGACCTATATCGCCAAGACCGAGTACGGCAGTACCGTCTGTTATAACGGCAACTGTATTCCAACGGCGAGTTAATTCGTAGGATTTGTTTATATCCTTCTGAATTTCAAGGCAAGGCTGAGCAACGCCTGGGGTATA
>JAILBY010000200.1 GCA_024680655.1 Clostridiales bacterium
CCAATCCAAGTAGTTGTATTCGATATTATTCTTAGAATAATCGGCTTTCGCAAACGCACTCAACCCTGCCGTTAAGCTGGTAAGTATCATCACGAGAGCTAATACAAAAATTCGTGAAGAGCCCGGGTGATTTTTCACTTGGCGTTTTGAATGGCGTGATTAGCGGCGGCATCGGTGGTCTTTTAGGTATTAGTAAAGGCGAAGGCTTTTATGATGTTATTTGCAACCTTGTTTACAAATTAGTTGCTCAGGAAGAAATCAAACTTGAAACTCTTCATAAGTACTATGTAGATGGTGAAACAGCTGCTCCTGTTTGGGATGCTTGGAAGGTTGTTAAGGGTGAAGACTGGACTAATGACCTCTTCAAAGAGCATGAAGAAGCAGGTGACTATACTGACGCAGCTTCATTCATTGCTTGGTGGGTTAATGAACTTGGTGCAACTTATGAAGCAGGCGGTTATGATACTGACGAGGATGGCGTAGTTGAAGAAAACGAAAGCACAACTCGTACATACAGACATATCCGTTATGATTATTACAATGATGTAAATTGGGACGAAAATACTGCCCCACTCTATACCTACAATGCTGATTTCTATAACGGCACTGGTTGGTTCTATCAAAGTGATAATGCTCAGTATAAGGCTTACACAAAATGGGTTGATACACAGGCAACAGCCAGAGGCAAGACATACAAATCAAATTATTCAAGCTTCGATAATTTCCTCTGGGATAGACTTCCTGAATTGTTTGCTGGATTGATTAATTCAATTATGGATCCAGATGCAGAGGTTGACTTCCCTAAGGATATGACAGCAGATAAGATTAAATCAATCGTTCTTGCTGTTAATAACACTTCAACAAACACTTATACTCTTAACTCTTTAAAGACAATTCTTTACAAGGCGGTTACAGAGCTTTGGAACAATACAGTTGTTCCTATTATGAACACAATCAATGTTGATACAAGAGGTTTCTCAAAGATCAGACAAGAATCTCCAACAACAGGTAAAATCATTGATTTGTTCAGACTTGACTGGAAAACTTCAGAAGATAAGCACATTGGTGAATATAATTTCACAGGTAATGGCTTTGATGCAGAAGTTAACGATTTCCTCGGCTATATCGTTAAGCAGTTCTTACCAGATTTCACAAACTGGGTTTCATCAGAAGACCCAACAACAATAGCTGAGAACTTCAGAAGAGTTGTTATCTATGTAGTTAACCAGGTTGACTCTTCATTACTTCCTGCTAACTATCAGACAGCTGATATCGGCGAGATTCTTCTTGCAGGTGCAAAACTTATAATTGGCGACTATATTCCACAGTTGCATCAGGAAACACTTGATCTTGCTAACACAACTGAAAAGCTTGTTTATGCAGGTCTTCAGGAATTGGCAGCTCAGATCTTACCTGAATTCAATTATACAAATCTTCCAGCTGTTGGCAGTGCAGACTATGATAGCTGGCCATTAAATGCAAGTGGTGACTTGGCATATAATACAATCTTTGATATTGCATCAGATTTTGTAAGCTATTTCCTTAGCGGTCAGGCTCCTCTTTGCACAAATATCGGTAACCCAACAGGTGTTCACGATTACAATACACATTATAGTTATAAGGATGCTACTGACACAGCTCTTTCAGCAAACAGAAAGTCAGTTGTTGAAGTTCTTAATCTTGCAGTTAACTGGTATATGTATGGCCCTTATGAAGGTGCAAAGGCTCTTAACCTTTCATCAACAGAGGGAGATACAGCTTATGCAAAGGTTGAAGAAATTCTTAAATATTTCCTTAAAGCTTCAGACTTCACAACATCAAGCTCTTGGGATAAGCTCTTCTCAGCAGAAGAGTGGTTCAGCACAGAATATGACACAACAAACAACCAGTATGTTGGTAAGTTGTGGAATATGATCTTGAAGATTGATGTTAATGAACTTATTGACCTCTTACTTTGGGCTATCGACTCAAAGGCAGTTGCTGATTGGAGTATTTTAGATACTATCTACTATCCACTTCAGAATGGTATCAATGGACTTTTAGGTCAGTCAATTTTACCTAATCTTAATTCAGCAAACACATTCACAAACTTACTTGATAGCACAAACCTTTCAAATATGGCTGGTGCATTGATTGAAGGTTTATACAATAAGATTGACAATCTTCTTCCTTTGATTATCGGTTTGGCAGGTAACTTCCTTAACCTTACAAACGAGCAGGTTCTTGAATTGCCAACAGTAAATGTTGACAATCCAGCTGTTGATGCAACAGCAGCTTTCTCAACAAACTTAAATGTTTATAACAATGCTAAGGGTGTTAACCGTCAATACACAGATGCTAACGGTGTTCAACATCAGGATGAACTTTATAACCTTGTTATAAAGAATATTTCAACAACTAAAGCTGGTGTTACAATTTCTGGTTGGACAGCAAATCAGGTTGTTGCACAGGGCTCACAGGCAAGTTTTGAAGTGTCAACTTCTGGTGCTATTACAAGTGGCGTTTTTGAAATTAATGTAACTTATAATATGACAGATGAAACTGGCAGTCCGATTTGGTCAGCAGATAAAATCTTGACTACATCAATCTATGCTTCAGAGAATTATAAGACACTTTATGATAGAATCTATACTACAGGTTTTGATGCAAACAATGCTGTTGACCATGGTGGAGATGGTCAGTGGGCTGAAGAATGTATGAACATGAGACTTAATACATTCTCAACAGTTGATGGTTTGTCAAGTCCAAAACTTTTCTCAACAGCCTATGTTTATAGAGATAACGTAGCTGGTATTGAAAAGTTAGGTAAAGAAGAAAAGACATTGCTTGTTCGTCTTCCAAGTTACATAGAGACCAATACATCTGGTTCAAATCTTAGAGCTTGGCTTATTTATTTGATAGATGACTCAAGAGGTGCCACATTTGCTTCTTGGCACAACGGCATAATTCAAGAAGTATCTGTTTATGAAAATGGTACAAATGTTGGTAGAGCATACACAGGCGATACATATGATAAGAATGGTAATACATCAGGAACAGCTACTTATTACCATACACCTGCCACGGGCACAACTTATGAACCATGGGATTCATGGGGCAGATATGTATTTCCTGATACTAACAACCTTGATGGTGATGCATCAACACTTTATGTTACAGTAACAGACGGTTCAACAACTGCTCCTACTGTATATGATGAGAATACTCAGATTTTCTCAGTTGAAAATCCAGCAGTTGACCGTTATAAAGGTATCGACCTTGCTTTCTATAAATACAAAGATGGTTTGTTTCCAAGACGTGCTGACTATTCACCACTCTTTGGAGCAACAGGTACAGAAGATATTGATCCTGGCTTGCATTTTATCACCATTGACTTTAAGCAAGACCAAAACACAAGTAAGTGGAATGGTCCTTATACAATGCCTATTTTGGTTGAAGATGAAGCTGCAAAGACAAAGTTAGAGTCTCTTTACAACAGCTATGCTTCACAGAATTTACAGGCAGCAGACTTCTCTCCAGAACTTCCAGAAGGTGCAGCAGCATTTACAGCATATAAAGCTGCTTTGACATCAGCTCTTGAAACTATTTCTACTGTTTCTACTTATAATTCAAGCACTGGTACAAGTAACATTGGTGAACTCAACCAGGCATATACAGAAAAGTATGAAATATTAAATAAAGCTTACGAAGATCTTCAGAGCTATAAAACAAGCGAAAATATGCTCGTTCAGAAGGAAGCTTCAAAGGCTGACTTTGAATCATATGATCGTCTTGACTATGAATTCTACACATTCCAGAGATTCGAGACAGCTTACAGAGCACTCGAAAGCGTTTACAATAACGAAAACTCATCTCAGATTGAGATCGATAAGGCAAAATCTCTTTATGAATTACAGAAGAGCAGAATGATTGAAGGCTCAACAAACTTCTCAAAGCTTGATATCGAGCTTGCTCGTTTCACAAATTATACTCTTTCTGATTATTCATTTGAGACAGCAAACGCTTACTACAATGCTTATAACAGAGCATTGGCTTGTAAGAATGGCGGCACATGGGAAAATGTTGCAGATTATACATCAGCAACTCTTGGTGCTGAACAACAAGAAGCAACTTCTTGGGATTACACAGGCGGTGCAAAACAGTCAGAAGTTAGAGCAGCTCGTGAAGCTCTTATGAAGGCTGAAAATGCACTTACTCAGGATGAAACAAAGTATAATGTTGTATTCAGAAACAAGGCTGATACAGCAAACGTTTCTAACTTCAATGAACAGGCTGGCACAACTCTTGTTCGTGACCTTATCAATTCTGCTAACCAGGCTGAAGGCGTTACTTTAACAGGTTACACATTCACAGGTTGGAAGATAGGCGATACAACTTATACTCTTACAAATGCTGGTGCAACAACTCTTGCAGATCTTGCAGATCTTGCAAGCGAAGGTACACTCACATTTATTCCTCAGTACACAACTGATTCTTACACAATTACTTATAACTTGAATAGTGGTACAAACGCTCCGGCTAACCCTGCAAGTTATAATGTTGAATCAGAAACAATCACTCTTGCTGATCCAACAAGAAACGGTTACACATTCGGTGGTTGGTTCACAACTGCAAACTTTGCTGCAAACTCTCAGGTTACTCAGATCACAACAGGTTCAACAGGTAATGTTACACTTTATGCAAAGTGGACTGCTCGTACACTTGATGTAAATGATCAGTACAACTTCAGCGTTGTTTATGGTTCAGATGAATTCACAAGCAGCGAATCACTCGCTCTTGCTATCAGCGATTACACAATCGCTCTTAAAGCAGGTGAATCTTTACCAGCAGGTATCACTCTTGATACTGTAAATAAAGCACTTGCTATTGACGGAACAGTTACTGCTAATGTTGGCACTTATGTTGTTACAGTAGTTTATACTGATACAATCACAAGCCAGCAGAAACAGGCTGACCTCAGAATTGTAGTTACAAAGGCTGACCGTGCAATTCCAACTTGGGCTGCACAGAGCAAGACATTTGACGGCACAGCTTGGTCTGTTGTTGCTCCAACTCTTGCAGAAGCAGATTCTCCAGCTATAACATATAGCTACAAGAATAATGCAAACAACGTTGTTTCAGCAACAGCACCTACAAATGCAGGTACTTACACTGTTACAGCAACTGTTGCAGCAGGTACAAACTACAATGCTACAACAGCTACAACAACTCTTACAATTTCAAAGGCTACTCTTTCATCAACAGGTGAAGGTGCAGTTACAATAGCAGATATTGCTTCTGAAACTTATGCTAAGGGCACAGCTTATGCTGCAAACAGCAAGATAGCTGTTACTCTTCCTGAACTTGCAACAAACGAAAATGTTACTTACACAGTTCAGTGGCAGAAGCATACAACTAGTGAGAAATTTGCAAGCGTTGAAAACGCTGGTATCTATGATGCTATCGTTACAATTGTTGCAAACTCAAACTACAATGCAGCTTCATTAGTATTTGAAAATGCATTCACAATTGATAAACAGGAATATGATATTTCTGGCGATCCAGTTGCTTCTTGGGTAGATAAGACTGTTACATTCAATGGTGCAGAACAGTCAATCACAGTTGCTTCAGCAGACGAGAGCATTTACACAATCGAACTTGCAGACAATACTCTCACAAATGTTGGTTCAACAACAGCAACAGCAACAGTTACTTTGGTAGATAGTGATAACTATGTACTTACAAACTTAGCTGCTGGTGGTGAATATACTGCAACTCTTACAGTTGAAGCAGTTGCTCCTAATGTTTCTATTTCAGTTGAAGCAGCAGATAGCTTAACTGATCCAACAGCTACAGCAACTATCAGAATCCCAGCAGCTCTTGCAACAGCATCTGCTCTTACAGGTACTGTTCAATTCGCTATTAATGGTGTAGCAGCTGGTGATCCAGTTGCAATCACAGGCGGTACAAACGGTATTTATACTGCAACAGCAACTCTTGATGGCATGGCAGCATCAGGTGCTCGTACATTTACTGCTACATTTACATCAACAAATGCTAACTACACAAACGGCAATGTTCCTGAGTTGTCTTTCGCAGCAGGTGCTGCTGAAATGCCTGAAGTTACACTTACAGCCGGTAGTGCTTCTGTTGCATACGGTTCAACAGTAACTCTTACAACAGCAGGCGGCGATGGTACATTGGCTTATGCTTACTCATTTGACCCTGAATACTTCGCAGCAGTTGGTGCTACTAACACAGATGAACTTACACTTAAAGCTATTAAAGCTGGCGCAGATGCATCTGAGGTTACAGTTACAGTTACTGATACAGCAGGTTCATATTTACCTGGCACAGCTACTGCAAATGTAAGCACAACAGCAAAAGCAGTTACAGTTACTGCAGCTGCACAGGATAAAGTTTATGATAAGTCAACAGACGCTACAGTTACATACACTGTAAACAATGTTGAAACAGGTGACACAGTAACAGCAACACCTGACGTTGCAGGTGGTACATTCGCTGATGCAAATGTTGGTACAGGTATTGTAGTTACACCAAGTGCTACATCATTCACTTCATCAAATGCTAACTACACAATTACAGGTATTGCAGCAGGCGATGTAACAGCTGACATTACTGCAAAGACAGTTACAGCTTCTTACACAGCTGATGGCAAGACTTATGATGGTTCAACTGATGTTACAGTTACTCCAGCTCTTGCAGGCGTAATTGATGGTGACACAGTTACAACAACACAGACAGCAGCATTCGCAAACGCAAATGTTGGTGCTGATAAACTTGTTAATATTACATCTATCGCACTCGACGGTGCTGATAAGGATAACTATGTTCTTGCTGCAACAACAGCAACAACAACAGCTACAATTTCACAGGCTTCAAAGGATATTGAAGTTGCAGTTGCTAATAACAACTATGTTTACAACACAGGTGTTGCAAACTTCGCTGACGCAGGTCATGCAGATGTTGCAATCACAACAGCTACAGACGCATATCTCTTCACAACAGCTCAGGCTGATGCTGCACAGATTAAGTTCTACAAAGCAGAATCAGCAGTTGCAGACGCAGATGCTCTTGAAGATAGCGTATTCACAGCAACAGCTATCACAGAAGAGGGCACATGGTATGCAAGAGCATTCGTTGCTGATACAGATAACGTAGCTTACACTTCAAACACAGTTGAAGTAGTTATCTTACCTAACACAACTCCAGCATTAACAGTTACTGGCTACAATGCAAACGCAACAGATACAACAACATTAACACTTGCTGCTACTGTTGGTATTGAAGGCCATAATGGTGGTTTAACACCAGTAATTAAGGTTGCTGTAAATGATGGCGAGTTTGAAACTTATAACTCAACTACTTATACAGTTTCACAGAATGGTACTTATAAATTTAAAGTATCTAATGGTTCTGATGAATCAGCAGTACAAGAATTCGTTTACAATAAGATTGACTCTAACAAAGCAACAGCTTCTGTTACATCAACTTATGTTTCAGGCGAATGGGCAAACGAAGCTACATTCACAGTTTCTGTTGATGACAGCTTCGGCACAAACGATGGCAGAACTAAGAAGTTCTACTATTCAGTAAACAACGGTGATTGGACTGCATTCGGTACAGCAAATGGTGCAAACAGTGCAGACTTGACTGTTTCTGATTTGACAATCAACAAGACATACAAGTTCAAGGCTGAAATTTCAACAGGCGACGATTCAGAGTTCGTAACTCTTCCAATCGCAACAACTTATGTTGTTAATGTTGATAACGCAGCTCCTGCAACTCCAAGTGTTGTAGTTGATACAGCAAACAGCAACACATTCGTAAATGGTTCAGCAGCTCCAAATTCAGATTACTTGAATTCAGCAGTTGTTGAAATCGGTAACGCAACAGATTCTCATTCAGGTGTTGCAACAGTTCAGTATGCTGTTAAGTCAGCATCAACTGATCCTGCAACAATAAATGATTGGGCAACTTACAATGCAGTTACTAAGATTACTTTAACAGCAACAGAAGACGGCGTAACTACAAATTATGTTTACGCAAAGGTAACAGATGCTGTTGGTAATGTTTCATACAGCAATGAACTCGTTGTTACTCTTGAAAAAGCATCAACAGTTACATTCGTTGATGTAAATCATAATGTAATTTCAAACGATTTAGTTGCTATCGGTGAAGATGTTACTGCTCCTAATGCTACTGCAGCAGGCGTAACAGAAGCTTATGACTTCGATGGTTACTATGATGCAGAAGACGATACAAAGGCAATTGTTCTTAATGCTGGCGACGATTACACAGCAACAGCTGATGATGTAGTATTTGTTGCAAAGCAGACAATTAAGAAATTCACAGTTACTTTCTACGATGTTACAACAGGCGACACAGTATTTGATACAGTAGCTAATGTTGAGTATGGTACAGTACTTTCAACAATTATGCCTAATGGTACTCCAGCTGCTCCATCTGATGATCTTGTATTCACAGGCTGGAATCAGTCAGATGCAACTGTTGTTACAAGCAACCTTGAAGTTCGTCCTATCTTCACAGAAAAGACAAAGGAAACTCATACAATCACATTTAAGAATGCTGATGATAGTGTAATCGGTACAGCAACAGTTATTGATGGTGAAGCTTGGGCTACAACTCTTGCTCCAACAGCAACTAAGACTGCTGACAAAACTTACACTTACACATTCCAGAAATGGATTAATGTAGCAGACGAGAGTGACTTCACACTCGGTACTGCAGTTACAGCAGATACAACTCTTAAGGCTGTTTATACACAGGCTTACATCGATTACACAATCACATTGAAGAATTGGAACGGTGATATCTTAGATACTGTAACAGCTCATTATGGTGATGACTTCGCAACAGCTATTGCAGGTGTTGCAGAGCCAACAAGACCACAGGATGAAAGTTACACATACACATTCAGTTCTTGGAACAATGCTCCTGAAAACATTTCAGCAGATGTTGAAGTTACTGCTAACTTTGACAGAGCAGACCGTTTGTACACAGTAAGATACTTCGATATGGGTGCAGATGTTGGTACAGCTACACCACTCTACACAGAGCAAGTAACATACGAAACACTTGTTGAAAACAAGGCATACAATGGTGCACTTGTAGATACAGCAGCTCTTGACTACACATTCGTTGAATGGCAGTTAGGTTCTGGTGCTAAGGCAACAGGCGGTAAGGTTACAGCAAATGTTGATGTATTTGCTTATGTAACAAGCGAAGCTCAGACATACACAGTAACAGTTCTCGATTACGAAGGAAATGTTAAGACAACAGCAGCTAATGTTGAATATGGCACAGCCCTTTCAACAATCCTTGACGGTCAGGCAACTGACAGAACAGCAGGCGATGCTCAGTATGTAACATACACATTCGCAGGCTGGAAGGTAGCAGAGAATGGTGTTGCAACAGCAACAGCAGCTCCTGCAACAGTTTCTGGTAATGTTACTGTAATTGAAACATTCACTCCTGGTGATGTTAAGCAGTACACAATTTCTTACACATATAAGGGTGAAACTGTTGCAACTAAGGCTCTTGACTATGGCACAGCATTAGTAAAAGATGACCTTATAGCTGAACTTAATGCTCCTGCAGGTTACTTCAATACAAAGAACTTAACAGTTATAGACTTCTTAACAACTCTTCCTGCAACATTGACAAGTGATATTACACTCGCTGTTGATGCTATAGGTGATGTTGCTAGGGTTACAGTAAACTATCATTACAAGTTTACAGGCACAACAACAAACCCTGTATATGCTGAATACAATACATTAACTCCTGCAACTTCTAAGATTGTTATACAGGGACAGATGATTACAACAGTTGATGTCAATGTTCCTGGCTATGCAACTAATGGTTGGACTTATAAGGTAGGTAGTGGTGCAGAAGCTGCATTCACATCTACTCAGGTAACAGAGGATATGGACGGTCAGGTTTATGACCTCTACATTGAATTGGCTCCAACAGTTGCTTGGGTTGAATTCTACGATGTTGCTGGTGTTAAGATTGACACTAAGGATGCAACCTATGCATTAGGTGCAAGCGTAGTATTCCCATCAGACGCTGAACTTACAACACAAAATATTGCTCATGTTGAAGACGGTTACTTCTGGGACGGCTGGACTCTTGGTGCAGCAGGTGCAGGCGATAGAGTTACATCTAAGAATGTTGGTACTGCTAACATCGGTGATACAATTAAGTTCTATGGTAACCAGAAGAACAACTCTGTTACACTTAAGTTCTACGATAAAGATGGTGCTGAAATTAAGACAGTAGTTACAACTGCATTGACAAATGTTAACCTTAATGCATTAGCTAATTACAGCGTTGCAGACTGCACAATGTTCTGGAGACTTGACACAGCAGGTGTAAAGGGTGACAGAATTACAGCATTCACAACACCAGAAGCAGGTGAAACACCAGCAGATGTTGTATGCGAATTCTATGCAGCTGCTAAGGCACAGGTAGTTAAGGTTAACTTCAAGCAGGCAGACGGTACATTAATCGTTAGCCACAACTTTGCAGTAAACGATGATGTTCTTGATTACACAAGTGCAAGTGTTGACGCTCTTGTTGTAACAACACAAGCTGCACCAGTATTGAGATCTTGGACATTAAGTGGTGCAAGTGCAGATAAGGTTAATGCAAATTCTACATTGGCAAGTTTCGTTATAACTGCTGACCTTATCAACAACAATGATGTTGATAACTCAGTACCTACTATTGACTTCCAGGCAGTAATTGGTCTTCCTGCAACTCTTATTGAGGGAAGAACAGACGATCCTATCTACAATCCAATAGATGCTGACTTGGCAATGATGGATGCTCTTATCGTATTCTCATACATCTCTGTTGAAAAAGCAGTTGATACAAACAACGATTACACAGTTGTTCGTGGCGGAGTTACATTTACTCTTTACGAGAAAGAAAACGGTTGGAATATGCTTGACGCTATCAACACACTTCTTCAGTTGAAGAGCATAACTGCCTAATCAAAACTAATCAGAACGAATTGACTTAAAGTTAATTTAACCTGATAACGAAAGAGCCTATCCGAAAGGATAGGCTCTTTTTGTGTTCAAAGGCGGGGATAGAAAGTAAAAACTATCTCTGCTATTTTTTTGAAAAAGACAAGGCTTATAATTTTTTAACCTTGCAATTATTTAACTTGCATACTTTTGTAAAGGACAAGCTTGCAATAATTTTGATTTTGCAAATATTAGATTAAAATATTTTCGCAAAACTACAAGCTTGCAATAATTTTGATTTTGCGATTATTAAATTTAAAACTCTTTTACAACGAACAGAATTCGTAGCCGTCTGACCTTGCCTTGTCAATTATATCTCCCATAGCGGCGGCATTGTCGGGTGAAACGGAATGAAGAAGAATAATTGCTCCTTGATGAAGTCGGTCGGTTACGGTCTTTGTTGCGTATTCCTTGCCCTTGATTACGGAAGTATCCCAGTCGGCATAAGCAACGCTCCAAAAGACGCTTTGATAACCTATTGAGCTGACAAGGTCAAGTGCGTTTTCGGAATATTCCCCCTTTGGAAAACGGAAATAAGGTGCCGAGTAACCGAAATGCTCACGCAGATAGTTGTCGGTTTTTTCTATTTCAGAAGCCATTCCCTCACGGGTGAGCGACGGAAAGCTCGGGTGCGTTGTGCTGTGGTTACCTACGATATGCCCTTCAAGTATCATTCTTGTTACTAAGTCGGGGTTGTCCTTTATAAAGTCAAAGGTGCAGAAGAAAGCGGCAGGAACATTCTTTTCTTTAAGAGTATCAAGAATTTTTGAAGTGTAGCCGTTTTCATAGCCACAGTCAAAGGTCAGATAAAGATTTTTAGTCTGACAAACGGTGTCTATGGCGATTGCTCCGAATTTTTCAAAGGTTTTTTGAGCATTCAAAGAATTTTCGTGAGGTACTCCGTTTTTGCTCACGCCATAGCTATAACCTATGCAATCATTTTTCAGCCTTACCGTTTTGTCAATATCAAAATGTACTGCTGGCAAAGGCTCAAAGCCTGTATAGGTTTTGTCTGTACCTGTTTTTTCGCCCGTTATCGCCTTGCCCGAAACGGTGTTTTCAACAAGCTCGCTTTGTTCGGGCAATTTTTCCGAAGAAGTGTTTTCCTCGTCAAGTGTGCCCGAGGTCTTTTGACATCCGACCATACTCAAACTCAGCACTAAAACAGCCAGAAATAAAGCACAGTATCTTTTCATTTTATCACCACTTACTGCATTATTCCCTGAACATTGTCAACAATATCAGCCATTGTGTTAAAGGCTTTGTTGACAGTCTTTTTCGCTTTTTTCATCTTTGAGCCTTTCATCATAGATGAACCTATCATTGTTGCGGCTGAGCCTATTGCCATAGCGATACCCAACCCTCTTACAAAATTTGATGATGATGAAGCCATAAAATTTTCCTCCTATTTTTTATTGAGAATTTTTCTCTTTTCTATTTTTGTCTTTTTTTCCTTTTTTATTTATGTAATTTATTTCAAAATTTTAAAGTTGTTATTTTTTCGCTTTGTGCTATAATATCTCAGGAATAATTTTATTTTAAAGGGTGAAAAATATGGCAACTCTTAATATAGTTTTGGTTGAGCCTGAAATTCCGCAGAATACAGGCAATATTGCAAGAACTTGTGCAGCAACAGGTTCAAGACTTCATATAGTTGAGCCTATGGGCTTTAAAATTGATGATAAAAAATTAAAAAGAGCAGGTCTTGATTATTGGGACTTGCTCGATATAACATACTATAAAAATCTGGACGATTTCTTTGAAAAAAATAAGGGCGGAAGCTTTTACTATTTCACAACAAAGGGCAGAAAGATATATTCAGATGTTGACTATCCTGATAATTCCTATTTGTTTTTCGGCAAGGAAACAAAAGGCTTGCCAGAAGAGCTTTTAAAGGCTAACCCAGAAACAAGCGTGCGTGTGCCGATGATAAACAACTCTCACGCAAGAAGCCTTAACCTTTCAAATACGGTTGCTCTTGCCACCTACGAGGTTTTAAGACAATGGAAATTCCCTGAACTGCTTTGCAAGGGTGAATTGCATAATCTTAAATGGGATGATTAAAAATAAGATAAAACAAGAACCTGACTTGCGTTGAGTAAGTCAGGTTCTTGTTGTTATTAGCACTTGAAGCCGATAAAAAAGCAAAAGGACTGATAAACTCAGTCCTTTTTGCTTTTATGTGATTTGGAAGATAAAAATAGAAATAAATCTGATTTAATTAAAAGTAAACGCTTGTTTACTTTCTAAAATATATTCTATTATATTGTGAAACAAAATGCAAGTTTAAATTTAATTAAAGCAAAAAAACTGTTGAAAAGCACAAAATAAATCACAATTTTGAATAACTTTGCAGATATTTTAAATAAAAAATTCAAAAAATGCGTAAGAATGTTTCTCACGCATTTTTATTCAAGTGATAGTGTTAACAAAGTTCTGTTTTGTGGTTGACAAATCAGGCTTTTATATTTTCATTTATATAATCTTCAATTATTTTTCCGTCCTGAATTCTGATAACTCTTTTTGACTGCTCGGCGATACTGTTATCGTGAGTTATCAATATAACTGTTTTGCCCTCTTCGTTAAGCTCGTGAAGCATTTTCATAACCTCTTTGCCCGATTTTGAGTCAAGGTTACCCGTTGGCTCGTCGGCAAGGATAACGGGCGGTGCTGCCGCAACGGCTCTTGCTATTGCAACTCTTTGCTGTTGGCCACCGCTTAATTGTGACGGACGGTGTGTCATTCTGTGCCCCATACCTACCTTTTCAAGAGCAGAGGTTGAAAGAGATTGGCGTTCTTCTGCACCAACACCACGGTATATTAAAGGTAATTCAACATTTTCCTGTGCCGTAAGGCTTGGGATAAGATTAAAGCCCTGAAATATAAAGCCGATTTTTTTGTTCCTTATTTCACTTTGTTCATCATCGGTTAAATCGGAAGAAAGCTTACCGTCGATTATATATTCCCCCTCTGTGGGAACATCGAGCAACCCTAAAATATTCATAAGCGTGCTTTTTCCTGAGCCTGACTGACCTATTATGCAAACAAATTCACCATAATCTATTTCAAGAGAAACACCGTCAAGTGCGTGAACTTCATTTTCGCCAGGGTTATAAATTTTATAAATATCTTTGACTTCGATAAGCTTCATATTTTCACCTCTTTAAATGATACTCAAATAATATAATTTATTCAATTATCAAGTCAAGGCAAATTTTGTAAATTAAATATTAAAAGTATAAAAAAAGAAAAACGGCAAAAATTATAAACAATAAAAAAGAGGAAAGTGATACTATGGCTACTACGAATAAGGAATATAGCAAAATGGCAAAAAAGGCTTCTCCGCCATCGCCGAAATTTAAAAATATGTTTTTCGCTTTTATTATAGGCGGATTTATCTGTTGTATGGGCGAGGTGCTACGCTTTGCCTTTGAAAAAGCAGGACTTAACGAGCTTGAAGTGAAAAACGCAATTCCCGTAACGCTTATAGCTATAACTGCGTTCCTTACGGGGATTGGTGTTTTTGACAAAATAGCAAGAGTTGCGGGGGCAGGTACAATAGTTCCGATAACAGGCTTTGCAAATTCAGTTGTTTCACCTGCTATGGAATTTAAGGCAGAGGGGAAGATTATGGGAACGGGTGTGCAGATGTTTACAATAGCTGGACCTGTTATTGTCTATGGTACAGCCTCCGCTGTTTTGTACGGACTTATAATCTATATTTTTAAACTATATTAAAGGGAGTTTTTTGTATGCCTCAGAGAGTAGGAAGATATACGATAAATTTGCCGTCACGCCCTGTGATAATCGGTAACGCTGCCGTTGTTGGCAAAAAAGAGGGTGAAGGCCCTCTTGCAGAGGAATTTGACCATATCTTTGACGATACAACAATGGGCGAGGCTTCTTGGGAAAAGGCAGAAAGTGCTATCCAAAGGGAAGCGGTTACAAGGGCTATTTCAAAAGCAGGGATAGGTACGGCAGATGTTGATATGATTTTTGCAGGCGATTTGTTAAATCAATGCATAGGCACAACATTTTCTTTGCGTGAGCTTAATATACCGCTTGCAGGGCTTTACGGTGCGTGTTCAACTATGGCTCTTTCTCTTGCACTTGGCTCACTTATGACCGATTCGGGTGCACTTGGAACTTGCGTTGCAACAACCTCCTCACATTTCTGCTCGGCAGAAAGACAGTTCAGGTATCCTCTTGAATACGGCGGACAAAGACCGCCAGCGGCTCAATGGACTGCAACTGCTTCGGGTGCGGCGGTTATAAAAAATCAGGGCGAAGGTCCTCACATTGACGCTGTGACAATAGGCAGAATTCAGGATATGGGAATAAAAGATGCTAACAATATGGGGGCGGCTATGGCTCCTGCCGCCGCTGAAACTATTGCCGATTTTCTCAATGATACCAACACAAAGCCAGAGGACTACGATATAATTTTAACGGGCGATTTGGGTGCAATAGGCTCAACACTTTTAAAGCAGTTGCTTGAAAAGGATAAAAATATTGATATATCTGCTGTCCATAAGGACGGCGGTCTTATGATTTACGATATTGACAAGCAGGATGTTAATTCGGGCGGTTCTGGTTGCGGTTGCAGTGGTGCAATAGTATGCTCTTATATTCTCAATCGCTTGCGTTCGGGCGAATTGAAAAAGGTGCTTTTCGTGGGAACGGGTGCATTGATGTCCTCAACCTCGTCAAAGCAGGGCGAAAGCATACCTGCAATAGCTCACGCTGTTTTGTTAAGCTGTCAGTAAAGGGTGATGATATGGATTATACAAAGCTTTTCAACGATTTGCGTGTGGTAAAAAAGGCTGAAACGGCTTTAAAGCTGATAGATATAATCAAGGTTATTATAATGTGCTTTACAACTGTTTTCTGCGTTTTTGAAACTACGGCTGGTATTATAAAAACAAAAAATGAAAATTCGTAAAAAAATAAAAAAGCCTGTAAAACAGGCTTTTTTTTAATTCTGTCTTGCATATAAATAAAAAAGCTAAACAAATTAACTTGATTTTATTTAATCATAGAATTTAATTTTTCGATACAATTACGGCAGATTTTTTTACCGTTATATTCAATTACATCGTCGGCATTGTCACAAAAAATACAAGCAGGCTGATATTTTTTTAAAATAATTTTATCATCTTCTGTAAAAATCTCAACATGGTCAAGGTTAATACTTGTTCTTAACTCCTTAGGGAGAACAAGACGACCGACATTGTCTATTTCTCTGACTATTCCTGTTGCTTTCATAAAAAACCTCCTAATGAAAGAAAGGACAAAATCTTTTCCTATTATCTATATTAAATCAAAAAAAGACAAAATATGCAACATTAAAAGAGCACAAAATACCAAATTTTTTTTGTTGATTAAGTGCGAAAAAATAAAAAAATTGATACAAATAGGAAAAAACAAGCTTAATTTTGTCGAAAACAAGAGAAAATCAAGATTTTAGCTTTACTAAAAGTATAGAAATTTTTGGCAGAAATGGAATTGGTGAGTATTTTGATGAACTATATATGGGCAGGTATGATAATTTTTTCAGTTGTTTGTGCCTTGTTTAACGCTAATGCAAACGAGCTTTCGGCAGGTATTTTAAACTCGGCTCAACACGCAGTAGAAATAAGCCTGAAATTACTCGGAGGCATTTGTTTTTGGAGCGGTCTTATGGAGATAGCTCAAAAATCGGGCTTGACGAGGGTTATAGGCAAACTGCTTTTCCCTTTGATGAAAATTATCTTCCCCGAATTGCGTGAAGAAAAGGAAATACTTGGTGCAATAAGTATGAATGTTACGGCAAATCTGCTCGGTCTTGGTAATGCGGCAACACCGCTTGGAATAGAGGCTATGAGGCTTATGCAGGGGAAAAATCCAGACAAAGCACGGGCAAGTGACGCTATGGTTAATTTCGTGGTTATGAATACTGCCGCAATAGAGCTTGTGCCGACAACGGTTGCTTTGATAAGGCTCAATTCGGGTTGCCTTACGCCGTTTGATATTTTACCGATTGTACTTTTTAATTCATTAGTTTCTCTTACGGGTGGATTGCTTCTTTCAAAAATAATTTGCAGGGTAGTGAAATAATGCTTAATTTTTCCTCTTACATATTGCCGATTATTGTTGCATTGGTAATAATATACGGACTTTTCAAAAAAATCGAGGTGTTTTCCTGCTTTATAAACGGAGCGAAGAAAGGGCTTAATATATTCAAAACGCTTATGCCGTCTTTAACGGCATTGATTGTTGCAGTTACAATGCTTGATATTTCTGGCGGACTTGATTTTATAAAATGGCTGATAAAGCCATTTGCCTCTGCCTTGGGAATACCCGACGAGGTTATTCCTCTTGCAGTTATATCTCCGCTTTCTGGCAGTGGCTCACTTTCAGTTTTTGAGAATATTCTTGCAAAATATGGGGCAGACTCTTTTATAGGCAGAGTTGCCAGCGTTATGATGGGTTCAACCGAAACAACTTTTTACGCAATAGCGGTTTATTATGGTGCAATAGGCATAAAAAAGACAAGGCATACCGTTATAGCAGGGCTGTTTGCCGATTTTATCGGTTTTATATTATCTAATATAATGGTAAGGCTATTCTTTTGTTGATTGTGTATTTTTAACAATTCGCTCACAAAAATATTGACAAAAATAAAATGAAAGTGTATATTGACAATTAAGCACAGAATATTTACTAATATATCTAATATTTATTTGTGCAAATTTTTTTGGAGGCAGAAAGATTATGAAAAAATTAGCAAAAAAGATTTCAGCACTTTTGCTTGCTGTTGTTATGATAGTTGCTTGTTTTGCAGCTTGTGGTAAAAATAACAGCAATGCAACATTAAAAATCGGTGGTATCGGCCCTATAACAGGTCCAGCAGCAGTTTATGGCCAGGCAGTTAAGAATGCAGCTGAGCTTGCAGTTAAAGAAATTAACGCAGCAGGCGGCATCAACGGTATGCAGGTTGAATTTAGCTGGCAGGACGACGAACACGATGCAGAAAAAGCAGTTACAGCTTATAACACATTAAAAGACTGGGGTATGCAGATCCTTATGGGTACAGTTACATCTGCACCTTGCACAGCAGTTGTTGCTTCAACAAAGGAAGACAATATGTTCCAGCTTACTCCATCAGGCTCAGCAGTTGAAAGTATTGCTGCTGATAACGCTTTCCGTGTTTGCTTCTCAGACCCTAACCAGGGTATTGCATCAGCAAAATACATTGGCACAAACAATCTTGCTAAAAAGGTTGGCGTAATTTATAACAGCTCTGATGTTTATTCAACAGGTATCTACAATAAGTTCAAAGCAGAAGCTGAAAATCAGCCATTTGAAATTGTTGCAGCAGAAGCTTTCACAGATACAACAAAAACAAACTTCACAACACAGCTCAACAAGATAAAGGCAGCAGGTGCAGAGCTTCTCTTCCTTCCTATTTACTATCAGGAAGCTGCTCTTATTCTTACACAGGCTAACAGCATGGGCTTCAAGCCTATCTTCTTCGGTTGTGATGGTCTTGATGGTCTTCTTGCAGTTGATAACTTCGATAAGGCTCTTGCAGAGGGCGTAATACTTCTTACTCCTTTCGCAGCAGACGCAACTGATGAAAAGACAGTTAAGTTCGTTGCTGATTATAAAGCAGCTTACAACAACGAAGTTCCTAACCAGTTCGCAGCAGACGCTTATGACGCAATCTACACAATCAAAGCAGCTGCTGAAAAGGCTAACATCAACAGCAATATGTCTGTTTCTGATATCTGCGATGCTATGAAGACAGCTATGACACAGATTACAGTAACAGGTCTTACAGGTACAATCACCTGGACAGCAGACGGCGAAGCTTCAAAAGACCCTAAGACTGTTAAGATTGTTGATGGTGCATACAAGGCTATGTAATTAAATTTGAATAATTTAAAATTCAAAGTTGCAAAGGAGCCACTTTTTCGGTGGCTCCTTTTTCTTAATAATCAAAAAAATATTGTATTGAAAAAAATATCGTGATATAATGTTAAAGTATGCAGTTATTATAATCTTTGTTTTGCCAGAGATTTGTTTAATTACAGAAAGAAAATGAAAATGTAATTTTGAAAAAATGAAAGGGTGTATGATATGTCTTTCATATCTTACTTAATAAGCGGTATAAGCCTTGGCAGTATCTATGCTATTATTGCTTTGGGTTATACAATGGTTTATGGTATTGCAAAAATGCTTAACTTTGCTCACGGTGATATAATTATGGTCGGAGGTTACGCTGTCTTTACGATAGGCATTACCTGCGGGATGAATAAATGGATTGCAATGCTTGTTGGCGTTGTTGTTTGTACTGTCCTTGGTATTGTAATCGAAAAGGTTGCTTATAAGCCTTTGAGAGGTGCTTCATCACTTGCAGTTCTTATTACTGCTATCGGTGTAAGTTATTTACTTCAAAACCTTGCACTTCTTATTTTTGGCTCAAATCCAAAATCCTTCACTTCTGTTGTAAGCGTTCCTATGATTAAGCTTGCAAACGGTGAACTTACAATAACAGGTGAAACTATTGTTACAATAATAGTTTGTATAATTATAATGGTAGTTCTTACTTTGTTTATCAATAAGACAAAGGCCGGCAGAGCTATGCTTGCTGTTTCAGAGGATAAGGGTGCCGCACAGCTTATGGGCGTTAATGTAAATGGTACAATTGCTCTTACCTTTGCAATAGGCTCAGCTCTTGCAGCGGTTGCAGGTATTCTTCTTTGCTCCGCTTATCCACAGATTATCCCTACAACAGGTGCTATGCCTGGTATCAAAGCATTTACAGCCGCTGTTTTCGGTGGTATCGGCTCAATACCTGGTGCTCTTATAGGCGGTATCATTCTTGGCGTTATAGAAAGCTTAGGTCAGGCTTACATTTCTTCACAGCTTGCCGACGCTATCGTATTTTCAGTTTTGATTATAGTTCTTCTTGTTAAGCCGACAGGTATCTTCGGCAAGAAGATAAATGAGAAAGTGTGAGGTGGATAAAATGAAATCATTATTACAAAAGAAATCCACAAGAAACAATCTCATAACCTATGGTGCAGTTATTGTTTTCTACGCAGTTTTTCAGACACTTGCAACAACAGGCAGTCTTAAAAGCTTATATAAGGGCTTGCTTGTTCCTATTTGTGCTTATGTTATACTTGCTGTTTCTCTTAACCTTACAGTTGGTATCCTTGGCGAATTGAGCCTTGGTCACGCTGGCTTTATGTGTATCGGTGCATATTCAAGCGTTATTTTCTCACTTGCAACGCACGAAACAATAAAATCTGATTTTTTAAGATTTCTTCTTGCACTTATAATCGGCGGTGTTTGTGCAGCGATTTTCGGTATTATTATAGGCGTTCCTATTTTAAGGCTCAGCGGTGACTATCTTGCTATTGTTACCCTTGCCTTTGGCGAAATCATTAAAAATATATGTAATGTTCTTTATATCGGATATGACAGCAACGGTTTCCAGGTTGGAATTAAAGATTCATCAGTTCAGCTTGCGGAAGACGGAAAGATGATTTTAAAGGGTGCTATGGGTGCTTCTGATATTCCAAAGGACTCAACCTTTACAATAGGTATCATTCTTGTTCTTATCACTTTATTCGTTGTTTTCAATTTTGTTGATTCAAGAGCGGGCAGAGCAGTTATGTCAATAAGAGATAACAGAATTGCGGCTCAGTCAACAGGTATCAATATCACAAAATACAAATTGCTTGCTTTTACAATTTCCTCTTTCTTTGCAGGTATAGCAGGTACTCTTTATGCTCATAACTACTCAATTCTTACAACAAAGAAATATGATTACAATACATCAATAGCAATCCTTGTTTTCGTTGTTCTTGGTGGTATGGGTAATATCAGAGGCTCTATTATAGCCGCTCTTATTCTTACTGTTCTCCCTGAAATTCTTCGTGGTTTCAGCGAATACAGAATGTTGATTTATTCAGTAGTTCTTATTGCTATGATGATTTATAATTCAAGCCCGAAATTGCAGGGCATCAAAGAAAAATATTCTATTAAAAGAATTCTTGATGCTAAAAAAAGAGCAAAGGCTTTGGGCGAGAATGAAAAGGAGGCTGAATGAGTATGGCTTTGTTGGAAACTAAAAATCTTGGAATCTCATTTGGCGGACTTAAAGCGGTAAGCGATTTTAATCTTACAATAGAAAAAGGTCAGCTTTATGGACTTATCGGACCTAACGGTGCAGGTAAAACAACAATATTCAATCTTCTTACAGGTGTTTATAAGCCAACAGAGGGTATGGCTGAGCTTGATGGTGAGGTTATAACAGGAAAGAGCCCTGTTGAAATATGCAAACACGGTGTTGCAAGAACCTTCCAGAACATAAGACTTTTCAAGGATTTAACTGTTCTTGATAATGTTAAGGTTGGTCTTCATAATAACTATAAATATTCTCTTTTAGATGGTATTTTCAGAACACCAAAATATTTCAAAACAGAAAAAGCTATGAACGAAAAGGCTCTTGAACTTTTAAAGGTTTTTGACCTCGATAATGAAGCTCAGTTCCTTGCCGCAAATTTACCTTATGGTAAACAGAGAAAGCTTGAAATAGCAAGAGCTTTGGCAACTGAGCCAAAATTGCTTTTGCTTGATGAGCCAGCGGCAGGTATGAACCCTAACGAAACTCAGGAACTTATGGATAATATCCGTTTCATAAGAGATGAATTTGATATGACAATTCTTCTTATTGAACACGATATGCGTCTTGTTTCTGGTATCTGCGAAGAGGTTACAGTTCTTAACTTTGGTCAGGTGCTCGCTCAGGGTGAAACAGCACAGGTTCTCAATGACCCTGCTGTTATTAAGGCTTATATAGGTGAATAAGGAGGGAACACTATGGCAATGCTTACAGTTAAAGATTTAGAAGTATATTATGGCGTTATTAAGGCTATAAAGGGTGTTTCCTTTGAAGTTAACGAGGGTGAGATAATCGCTCTTATCGGTGCAAACGGTGCGGGTAAAACCACAATACTTCACACTATAACAGGTCTTATTTCGCCAAAGAATGGCTCTATTGAATTCGAGGGCAAGGATTTGACTAAAACCCCTGCACATAAAATTGTTTCTATGGGTATGGCTCATGTTCCAGAGGGAAGAAGAATTTTCCAGGAGCTTACAGTTCTTGAAAATTTAAAACTTGGTGCATACACCAGAAAAGATAAAAAGGAAATTGCAGAAACTCTTGAAAAGGTTTACGAGCGTTTTCCACGACTTAAAGAAAGATACAAACAGGTTGCTGGTACATTGAGCGGTGGTGAACAGCAAATGCTTGCTATGGGCAGAGCTTTGATGTCACACCCAAAAATAATTCTTATGGATGAACCGTCAATGGGACTTTCTCCGCTTCTTGTTTCGGAAATTTTTGATATTATCAAGGTTATAAAAGAGGCTGGCACAACTGTTTTACTTGTTGAACAGAACGCTAAAAAGGCTCTTTCTGTTGCTGACAGAGCTTATGTTCTTGAAACAGGCAATATTGTTAAAGAGGGCAAGGCTTCTGATTTACTTAACGATGATTCAATCAAAAAAGCTTATTTAGGCGAATAAGGAGGCAGTTTTATGGAGAACTTTGTTGTTACTATTGCAAGAGGTTATGGCAGCGGCGGTAAAACTATCGGTAAAATGCTTGCCAAGGAGCTTGGAGTTGAATATTACGACCAGGATTTGATTAAACTTGCCTCAGAGGAAAGCGGTATCCACGAGGGATTGTTTGGCCAGGCTGATGAAAAGGTTAAAAAAAGCTTTTTCATAAACAAAAAAAGATATAAAAATGGTCTTTTGTCACCAAAAAGCAAGGGCTTTGTGTCTGATGAAAATTTATTCAACTATCAGGCAAAGGTTATCAAAGAGCTTGCTGATAAGGGTAACTGCATTATCGTAGGCAGATGTGCAGACTATATACTCAAAGGCAGAAAAAATGTTGTTAAGGTTTTTGTCTTTGCAGACCACGATGCTTGTGTTAAAAACGCTATGGAAACTTGCTCTATAACAGAGAAAGAGGCTATAAGACGCATTGAAAAGATAGACAAGGAAAGAAGCAGTTACTATAAATATTATACAGGTAATGACTGGGATAATGCCCGTAACTATGATGTTTGTCTTGACAGCAGTGATTTAGGCTTTGAAAAATGCGTTGAGATTATTAAAGGCTATCTTAAAGTAAAGGCTGAATAATATGCCCGATATTTTTTCAAGAACGGCTTTGCTTTTGGGCGAAGAAGCGTTAAAAAAATTAAAGAATTCAAAGGTTGCCGTTTTTGGTATCGGCGGTGTTGGTGGCTTTACTGCCGAAGCACTTGGCAGAAGCGGTGTAGGTCAGCTTGATTTGTTTGACAATGATACTGTTTCTGTAACAAATATAAACAGGCAGATTATTGCAACTACCAAAACCGTAGGCAGATATAAAACCGAGATTATGAAAGAAAGATTGCTCGAAATTAACCCGGAAATCAAGGTTAATTCAAACAATGTCTTTTATAGCAAGGAAAATTCAGGCGACTTTGATTTTTCTCAGTATGATTATATAGTTGATGCTATTGATACTGTCAGTGCAAAAATCGAGCTTGTTTTAAATGCTCAGGCGGTTAATGTGCCGATTATAAGCTCTATGGGAGCGGGCAATAAGCTTAATCCTACGCTGTTTGAAGTTGCCGATATTTACAAAACCTCGGTTTGTCCGCTTGCAAAGGTTATGCGAAGAGAGTTAAAGGCAAGGGGTGTAAAAAAACTCAAAGTAGTTTATTCCAAAGAAGAAGCGATAAAGCCAAAGGGTGAAGCAGATGAAGCTGTTGCTCAGGGCAGACGCTCAATTCCAGGAAGCGTTGCTTTTGTACCCTCGGTTGCAGGGCTTATTATTGCAGGCGAGGTAATAAAAGATTTGATAAAATAGTAATATTATTGATAAAAATAACACTTGTAGTCAACAAAAAGGGCATGATTTTAAAATCACGCCCTTTTATTTTTTTATTTATTTGTTTTCTGCGGTTTTTAATATGTTTTCATAAAATGCACAAGCCTTGTCTATATCATCTTGATTAGGGTGAACTTTATTTATTCCGCCGATTATTTTCCAAGGTCCATAGGTATCGTAACCCTTACAGCCATATTTTCCAAGGAATTTGCAGTTGCTTTTCTGTGAGATTTCTTGAATTTGACCGCCGTATTTTGCGTTATCCTGACCGCAGGTGTATATAGCGTATATGTTCTTTTCGGCAGGCAGTTTTTCTGCAAAATCGGTAACGGGTGCATAGAATTTTCCAAAATCTACGCCAGATGCAAAACCGATAATATCGTATTCGTCGTAGTTTATTTCAGTTGCTTTTTCAGCGTCGATAAGGTCTATATCATATTTTTCGGCAAGTCCTTTTACGAGCTTTTCTGTGTTGCCGTGATGATGTGATGCGTAAACTATCATTGATTTCATTGTAAAACTCTCCTTTTATCAATTTAATTTTAAAAGATTGTACCAGCCATTTTTAATTGCCTCTATGCGTTCTTCTTTATCAATGCTTTTTGTAAGAAGAATACCGAGCTCGCCGTATAAGCCGATAACAGCCAGATTTTCAGGCGACTCAACGGATATTTCGCCCTTTTCTTTTGCTTGACGAAGTGTTTGCTGAACATAAGGCAATATTTTAGAGGCTATGTTCAAAAGTAATTCATTATGCAAGGTTTGACTGTTTTCGGAATGAAATAAAGCGTAAAGGCTTTTGTCTTTTGCTTCTGCAACGGTAAGCTTTGAAATGTTTTCAGAAATATTGTCAATCCATTGTTTTATATTCTGCTTTTCCTGACGGGAATTGAGATATTCTTCAAGAATAATATCGGAATATTTTTCAATGGCAGTATTGTAAATATCCTCTTTTGAGGGGAAATATCTGTAACACAAGCCCTGCGAAATGTTCAGTTCTTTTGCAATACTTGAAATTGTGGTTTTATCATAGCCGTTTTTTGCAAAAACACGAAGTGCACCCTCTAAAATTTCCTGCTTTCGTATATCAGGCTCTTTTACAGTACGCATTTAATCACCTCTTTTGCTGTCCTTTTTAGTTTGTATTATCAAGCAATTTTTGCTTTGATATTATTTTCGATTTTATAGTATCACGCAGTTTTCAGTTTGCTATCTTTTTTGTCTTATAGTATCGCACAGCTTTTAGTTTGCTTATCTTCCTTTGCAGTTTCATAGTATCACACACTCTTCTATTTGTCAATGAATAAAATTCATTCATTTAGAGTAAAAAAAGAAAAAACGCTGTTGTCAAGCGGTTTTAAAGGCTAAAAATTATTTTGATTTTATCTCAATTCAGCCGATTTGTTTGAATGAATATTCTTATAATTCAAGTTGATTTTTAAATATAAGAAAATTTTTTATTAAAGCTTTGGTATTCCGCCAAGAAAAGCCGTTTATAAAAAGCACAAAGCACTGTGTTGAGGTAAAACACAGTGCTTTGCACAGGGATTGGGGAAGGGATATATTTAAAAAGAAGATAATATCTATAATTTATGTTTAAATTATATCACCAAAGTTCAAAATTTTCAAGCAAAAATCACAATAAAATTGCACTTACTTTAAGTCTTATATTTGGTATTATTATCCAATAAGTTTAAATCTTTTTACTTTTTCGCCTTGATACTCAACCTCTTCGTCCCACATACTTGCAGGACGCACCCATATATCACCATCGCCATAGAGTGCTTGATAGACTACCATTTCTTCAAGCGTTTCTGAATTTTTCGCCACACAGAGCACCTCGTATCTGTTGCCTTTAAAATGCTGATATATGCCCTTTTTTATCTCGTTCATATTGCCATTCCTTTCAGCAGTAATTTTTATTTAATTATAGCAAATAAGCGGTGATTATGTTAATATAAAAAATATACAAATCAGGAGGGATATATATGTCAACTCAAAGCGTGAGAGAATATTTGAAAAAATATAAGCTTGATGATGAAATAATAGAATTTGACTCTTCAAGTGCAACAGTTGAGCTTGCCGCCGAGGCTATCGGCTGTGAGCCAAAACAGATAGCAAAATCAATAACTCTTTTGAACGGCGAAAGGGCTATACTTATTGTTGCTTCGGGAGATACCAAAATAGACAACAAAAAATTCAAGGAGCGTTTTGGTGTTAAGGCGACTATGTTGAAGCCAGAGCAGGTTATTGAGCTTGTTGGACACGCTATCGGTGGCGTTTGCCCTTTTGCAGTAAAGGACAGCGTTGATATTTATTTTGATGAAGCGTTGAAAAGGTTTGATTATGTCTATCCTGCGGCAGGGAGCAGTAATTCTGTTATTAAACTGACTTTATCAACAATGGAAGAAATTGCAGAGAATTTCAAAGGATATGTTGATGTGTGCAAGTTTATAGAGGGGTAATAAAATTTTTAATTTGGTATTTGAGAATAGATAGAGAAAACAGCAAAGCCACTTCCAACGGCTTTGCTGTTTTGCTTTTTATGTTGTTTTATTTAATTCGTTTATTTTTTTATCGCAATCTTTTATTTGCTCATCAATAGCGTTTAATGCGTTTTTTCGTTGATTATCTAAATTTTCTAATATGTTTTTACAACTAAGATAAGTTGAGTAATCTTTGAGTGCTTCTTGTGCATTAGATAATTCAGCTCTAAGTTCTCTTTTTCTTTTTTCTGCTTTTGCAGAAGTATCATTTTCAAGAATTTTAAGTTGCATTTCTAATTCACGAACATCTTTTTTTCTGCTATCGAGTTCTTTTTGATAATCAGTTACATAGCAATATTTGTTTTCATAATTTTTTATATTAGATTGTTTTTCATATAATTCTATTTGTTCTTCATAGAATTTTTTTGTCTCTTCTCTTTTTTCTTCAAGAGATTTTTTTTGATTTTGTAATTCGTTTATTTTACTATTCA
>JAILBY010000205.1 GCA_024680655.1 Clostridiales bacterium
TATTTTATGTTGAATGAATCACAACTATATAAAGAACTCGGCACATTGACAAAGGACAAGGATAAATGGGAAGAAAACATACCTTATCTTGCAAAATTACTTTCAAATGAATCTATAAAAATCAAAGCAAAATCGCTTTGGTTGCTTGGCGAAATGGGGCTTGAATATCCGAGCACAATAGAAAAATATGTTCCTTCAATCGCATCATTTTGTCAAAGCAACGAACCCATTTTGCGTGAAAGAGCAGTCAATGCACTCGGTAGAATAGGACGAAGTAATTTTCAGTCAGTCAAGCCTTATTGGAAAGATTTATTTCAATTTGCTACTGATAATAATGCGAAAGTCAGATTAACTTTTATTTGGGCTTCAGAAAATATAGCCACAAATACACCCGAAATATACAAGGAATATATGGATGTATTTGAAAAGCTGTTATATGACAGTGACGAAAAAGTCAGAATGGAAGCACCTGAAATCTTCCGTGTTCTTGGCAAACGCAAGCCTGATTTTGTTAAACCTTACTTGGAGCAATTACGCAATATTTCTGAAAACGATGAAAATCGTGTTGTTAAAATTCATTGTTTAGGAGCAATTAAAGCAACGACTTCAAAATAGTCGTTTTTATAAATCAATAAATACAATAATTTATCTTTGAAAGGAGAAAGTCCAGATGGATGACCCCGGACCTAATAATTACAATATTATATTTGAAATAATCATACTGCTTTTATTGATTATAATAAATGCGTTTTTTTCATTAGCTGAAACAGCGATTATTTCTATAAACGAAAACAAGCTTGAAAAAATGGCTGAGGGCGGTCACAAAAGAGCAAAAAAGGTTTTAAAGCTTACAAGCGATATTGAAAAATTTATTTTTATATCCCAAACAGGTATAACCTTTACAGGCTTTTTGGTTTGTGCGTTTGCTTCTCAAAGCTTTGCGGACAGACTTTCGGCAGTTATTGCACCGCTTTTACCTCAAAGCTTTCCACTTGAAGTTTTAAAGGGCATTATAGTAATTCTGATTACAGTAATATCCTCTTATATAGTTTTATTGCTCGGCAAGTTAGTGCCTCAGCGTATCGCTATGCAGATACCTGAAAAAATTGCTTTTGGAACAATCGGCACAATAACACTTGCTTCAAAGATTTCAAAGCCATTTGTCGCTTTTCTTTCTTTTTCAACCAGATTTCTTGTAAAGCTTTTAGGCTTTGACCCTGACGGTGCAAACGAAAGTGTTACAGAAGAAGAAATCAGAATGTTGGTTGACGAGGGCGAAGAAAAAGGCGTTATTGAGAATGTTCAAAAAGAAATGATTAACAACATCTTTGAATTTGACGATATAGATGTTTCGGACATTATGACGCACCGAACAGATATATGTGCAGTTGATGTTGAGGACAGTCTTGACGATATTATCAAGGTTTCAGTTGAAAACGGCTATTCAAGAATTCCCGTTTATGAAGAAGATACTGATAACATAATCGGCATAGCTTATGTAAAAGACCTTCTTCCCTTTGTGGGCAAGGAATTGCCAAAGGATAAGGATTTGCGTTCAATAATGCGTCAGCCTTATTATATCCCTGAAAGTAAGCCTTGCGGTGAACTATTTACCGATATGAATGAAAGTCATGTTCAGATGGCTATTGTTGTTGATGAATACGGCGGTACGGCTGGTCTTGTCACACTTGAAGATTTGCTTGAATCAATAGTCGGCAATATTCAGGACGAATACGACCACGAGGATATTGAAATTTCAAAAATAGATGATGCAACCTTTACAGTTGACGGCACAACGGATATTGACGAGGTTGCTGACTTAATCGGAATAGATTTTCCAGATGATGATTATGATACTATCGGCGGATTTATCATAAGCGAACTCGGCTATCTTCCAAAGGACGGCGATATGGATTCTCTTGATTACAAAAATTATCGCTTTACAATTCTGAATGTTGAGGACAGACGAATAGGTAAAATAAAGCTTGAAATTTTACCGAAAGAACAGTCGGAAGACGAAGAAGAATAATAAAAGAGCAGAAAGCTAAATTTTAAGCTTTCTGCTCTTATTATTTATGGTATTTGCCACCGCTTATTATCTGAAAGGCTCTGTAAATCTGTTCAAGCAACATAACCCTTGCAAGCTGATGTGGAAAGGTCATCTTTGACATTGACATTTTCTTTTTTGAACTTTTCTTAACTTCATCACTTAGTCCGAATGAACCGCCTATTATGAAAGTCATATTGCTTACGCCCTCAACCATAGCCTGAGAGATTTCTTCGCCAAACTGTTCCGATGACCTCTGCTCACCCTCAATGCACATAGTATAGACAAGGGAATTTTGCGGTATCTTTTCAAGAATTTTTTTGCCCTCTTGCTCCATTCCCGAAATTATCTGTGCCTGTGATGGATTATCGGGCAAGGCAACATTTGAAAGTTCAATTATATTCAGCTTGCAAAATGCACCAAGCCTTTTTGAGTATTCCTCGCAAGCGTCACGCAGATATTTTTCCTTTAATCTGCCTATGCAGATTATATTAACATTAAGCATATATCCTCCATAAAAAAGCAGAGCGTATGCTCTGCTTGATTTTTTTGTATTTTTATAGTTGAAAAATGTTTTTTAAAAAACTGTTATGCCCTTTGTGCATTTAGGCTCTGCAACAGAAAGTATGAAATCTCTGTTCAGCTTTGCACCAAGACCTTCAAGTGCTGAAAGTGAGGTTTGAAAGGCAAGCTCTGGAAAATTGTTTTCTTTACTCAAATGTCCTAAAAAGAACCTCGTTGTACCTTTCGATATAAGTTCTTTTAAGAACTCAGAACAGCTTTCGTTTGAAAGGTGACCTTTATCCGAAAGTATTCTTCGTTTAAGCGAATACGGATACATTCCGTTCTGCAACATTCTTATATCGTGATTTGACTCTGCAAGCACAAGATTACAGCCCCCTATCGCTTTTTTTACTTCTTCTGTAACAATGCCGAGGTCGGTGCAAACAGCCGCCTTATTTCCGTCAGGCAATTCCACTGTATAGCCTGTACTTTCAAGGCAATCGTGAGAAGTGTTAAAGCGTTTTATCTTCATTGAGTCAAGCTCAACAGTATCTTCTATAACATTAACCTCAAACTTCCCGTTTAAAATTCCAAGCTTATCCATAGCCTCTATTGTGCCCTTTGAAGCGTAAACGGGTATATTATATTTTGAGGCAAAAACCTTTATTCCTTTTATATGGTCGCTATGTTCGTGAGTAACAAAAATACCCTTTATCGTTTCAATATCAATGCCGAAATTGTCAAGTGCAATAGTCATCTGCTTTGCACTAACGCCTACATCAATCAAAACGCTGCTTTTCGCCGAGCCTATGTAAATTGAATTGCCCGAGCTTGAAGAAAAGAGCGGACAAAAGCGTGCCATATATTTCACCACCTAAAAAACGAACCGCCTCAAAAGAGACAGTTCTATTTTATACTTTATTATAAAACCTGTTTTGCATCAGTGAACGGTTTTTCAACAGGGACTCTTCTTATATCTGCACCAAGTGCAAGAAGCTTGTCAACAACATCTTCATAGCCTCTGTCAATAAACTCAATATCTTCTATTTCAGTTTCACCGTCTGCAACCATACCTGCAATAAGCATAGCTGCACCAGCACGAAGGTCAGTTGCTTTGATAGGTGCTGCCATAAGCTTTTCAACACCTTCAACAACGGCAACCTTACCGTCAACCTGAATTTTTGCACCCATTCTTATAAGCTGTTCAACATATCTGTAACGATTATCCCAAACGCTTTCAGAAATTATGCTTGTACCCTCTGCAATAGAAAGAAGTACAGCCATTTGTGGTTGCATATCTGTTGGAAAACCAGGGTGAGGCATTGTCTTAACATTACATTTTGACAATCTGCCGTTACTCTTGACTCTGATAGCTTCATCATACTCTGTAACATCAGCACCGCATTCAATAAGCTTTGCAGAAATTGACTCCAAGTGCTTTGGAATAACATTTTTAATCAAAACATCTCCGCCTGTTGCGGCAGCCGCTACCATATAAGTTCCTGCTTCAATCTGGTCAGGAATTATAGAATAAGAACAGCCGTGAAGCTCCTCAACACCTCTGATTTTAATAACATCAGTACCTGCACCTCTGACATCTGCACCCATACAGTTAAGGAAGTTTGCAAGGTCAACTATATGTGGCTCTTTTGCCGCATTTTCAATGATTGTAAGACCTTTTGCCTTAACAGCAGCAAGCATAACATTTATAGTTGCACCAACAGATACCATATCAAGATAGACAGGACTGCCAAGAAGAGTATCTGCACAAGCATTTACCATAGCATTATCAATGGTAACCTCTGCACCGAGTGCCTCAAAGCCTTTAATATGCTGGTCAATCGGTCTTACGCCGAAATCACAGCCACCAGGCATAGCAACCTTTGCGTGACCATATCTGCCCAAAAGAGCACCTAATAAGTAATATGAAGCACGAAGATGCTTTGTAAGGTCGTGAGGAACGGTAGATGATACAATATTTCTTGTATCAATTTCAAGAGTATGCGGATTTATATATTTAATTTGTGCACCCATTTGATAGAGGATGCGTATCATTATAGAAACATCGCTTATATTTGGTATATTTTCAATACGGCAAACATCTTGTGCGAGAATGGTTGCCGGAATAATTGCAACAACAGCGTTTTTAGCTCCGCTTATTTCGACTTCGCCTTGGAGCTTATTACCGCCTCGAATAATAAATTTATCCAAGATGTGGAACACCCCTTATATCTTATACGCATATATAGTATTATATCACAAAAATCAGAAATTACTATACTAATTATTAAAATTAAATTAAATATCATTAAAATTATATCACAAAAAAGAAAATAGTCAATAAAAAATAGGCAGTTTTTGAACTGCCTATTCGATATTTTTGTGCTTTTATGAACATAATTTGTGCAAATAATCTTTTTATCGCATAAATTTTCACTTTTTATAGTTCAAATATACGAAATTTTAAAAAATCATTTTTTGAAGTTATTTTTAAACTTTTCAAAAGGATTTTTCTTTTCAGTTTCAGGCGGTGCATCATTCATTGATGCCGCAAAATTGTTTATAGGAGGAAATTCCTTTTCAAACTCGTGCAAAAGAGCCTTCTGCTTATCGTTAAGCTCTTTCGGAACATCAACCGTTATAACAACAAGCTGGTCGCCCTTGCCTCTGCCGTTAAGATAAGGAATACCTC
>JAILBY010000142.1 GCA_024680655.1 Clostridiales bacterium
TATATAATATCTCCCTCAGAGTAATTTTTATTTTTCAAGATATTGCGGTAATTTTTCGGCAAGCTTTCTCAAAGCATTACCTCTATGGCTGAGCTTATCCTTCTGTTGAGCAGAAAGTTCGCCAAAGCTCACACCGTCAACCATAAATACAGGGTCATAACCAAAACCACCGTTTCCGTGCCTTTCAAAAGCGATTAAGCCCTCACATTCTCCTCTGACTGTAAACTCTCTGCCGTCAGGGAAAACACAACAAACTGCACTCACAAATCTTGCAGTACGCTTTTCAGCCTCAACGCCCTCTAAATTTTTAAGAAGCTTATCTATATTTTTTTCATCGTTGCCGTGGTCACCTGCATATCTTGCAGAATAAACGCCAGGCTCACCATTGAGTGCGTCAACCATAAGACCGCTGTCATCAGCAATAGTCGGCATACCGCTTTCCTTTGCTCCACTATGTGCTTTAAGTGCGGCATTTTCCTCAAAGGTTGTGCCCGTTTCTTCAACATCAGTAAGGCTGATACCAGCCTGTTCCGCCGTAAGCACATTAACGCCAAGCGGTTCTAATATACGCTGTAATTCGTTGCGTTTTTTCATATTGTGAGTTGCAATTAAGAAATCCATATTTCCTCCGAAAAAGAACAATTATTTCTTTTTATTCTTTTTATTTTCTTTTTCTGCCTTTTTTTCTTCTTTAAGTCTTTGTTTCTCTTTTTTCTTTTCTTCTTTTTCAAGCTTTTTAAGTTCTCTTTTACTTAAAGTTTTTTCTTCTTGGGCAGTTTCTTCCTCGTCTGCACTTTCTTCAAGTTCTTCTGTTTCTTCATTTTCTATATCTTCATTTAAAGAAACATCTTCTGCTTCAAGCTTTTCATTGTCAGAAGTATCGTCAGCTATATCAACTGTTTCAGCTTTATCAGTTGTTTCTTCTTCTGCCTCTGTTAAGGCTTCTGCTTCAACTGTTTCTTCTGTTTCTTCAATGGTGCTATTTGGAACTTCATCCTCTTCATAATCTTCTGGCACTGTTCCAAACAAGCCCATAGCAAAAGCCTTTGCGTTGAATGGCTGTAAATCGTCCATTTGCTCGCCAACGCCTATAAACTTAACAGGGATACCCAAATCATTCTTTATTGAGAGAACAACGCCACCTCTTGCGGTACCGTCAAGCTTTGTAAGGACGATACCCGTTATATCAGCAACCTCGCCGAACTCTTTTGCCTGATTAACAGCGTTCTGTCCTGTTGTTGCGTCAAGTACAAGCAGAATTTCTCTGTCTGCATCGGGCAATTCTCTGTCAATAACCTTATAAATTTTTGCAAGCTCGTCCATAAGATTTTTCTTGTTATGAAGTCTGCCTGCTGTATCACAGATTATAATATCATCATTTCTTGATTTACCTGCATTTATTGTATCAAAGACAACGGCAGCAGGGTCAGCACCCTCTTTGTGCTTTACAATATCAACCTCGGCTCTCTGTGTCCACACTTCAAGCTGTTCAATAGCGGCAGCACGAAAGGTATCGGCAGCACCGACTATAACCTTTTTACCCTGTGATTTGAATAAAGCTGCCATTTTGCCTATGGTTGTTGTTTTACCTGCACCGTTTACACCTATAACAAGAATAATTGAAGGCTTTGTTTCAAGTTTAAGAGTATCATCATCAGAAGAAAGCATTTCTTCAATAACCTCTTGAATAAGATTTCTTACTTCGGCAGGAGTTTTATAGTGTCTCTTTTTAGCAAGAGTTCTTACACGGCTTATTATTTCACCAGCAGTATTAACTCCAACATCAGCCATAACAAGTATTTCTTCAACTGCATCAAAAAGCTCGTCGTTTACCTCGTCGAAGTCACTCAATGCATCGTCAATAGCAACTGCCATAGTATCTCTTGTCTTTTTTAAGCCAAAGCTTATTTTTTTAAAAATACCCATAAAAATCTCCGTCAAAAAAATAATCAGTCAAGAATTTCGTGAAGAATTTTTGTAACCTCCTGAGCAGGTGCCTGACCTTTTAATGCTCTCATAGATTGTCCGATAAGGAACTGAATTGCTTTTTCCTTACCGCTCTTATATTCTTCAACAGATTTAGGATTATCGGCAACAACCTTTTCTATAATGCCTTTTATAGCACCTGTATCTGTCATAACTTCAAGGTTGTTTTCCTTAACATATTTTTCAGGCTCAACATCTTCGCTGAACACCTTTTCAAACACCTTTTTAGCAGTGTTACGGCTTATCTTGTTTTCGTTGAGCATAACAATAATCTTACCCAAAGAGTCCTGATTGAATTTCATATCCTCAGGCAAGGTCTGTGTATCATTGAGCATTTTCATAAGCTCGCCCATAATCCAGTTTGCAGCGTCCTTTGGATTGCCGCATATTTCAGCAGTACGCTCAAACAAGCGAACAAGGTGAATTGAATTTGTGATAATACCCGTATCGTATTCAGGCAAATTCATTTCTTCCATATAACGCTGTTTCTTCTTCTCTGGAAGTTCAGGCAAAGCGTTCTTTATCTGCTCGATTTTTTCATCGCTTATTTCGATAGGCGGAATATCAGGTTCTGGGAAATATTTATAGTCCTGTGCATCCTCTTTTGAACGCATAGCATAGCTTTCGCCCTTGCTATCGTCCCATCTTCTTGTTTCCTGAACAACCTTTTCTCCGCTTTCGAGTAAGTCTATCTGTCTTTCTGTTTCGCCCTCAATAGCTCTTTTGATAGCCTTGAAGGAATTGATGTTTTTCATCTCTGTTCTTGTGCCGTATTCATTTGCACCCTTTTTCCTTACAGAAAGGTTTACATCGGCACGCAAAGAGCCCTCCTGCATTTTGCAGTCTGAAACTCCGATATATTGAAGAATAGCCTTTAATTTTTCAAGATAGTCAATAACCTCGTCGGCTGACGACATATCAGGCTCACTTACTATTTCAAGCAAAGGCACACCGCAACGGTTATAGTCAACAAGTGTGCAGTCCTCAAAATCATCGTGAACTAACTTACCAGCGTCCTCTTCCATATGAATTTCGTGAATACGAACTTTTTTCTTTCCGCCCTCAGAAGCGTTTATTTCAACAAAACCGTTCTGACAAATCGGAAGATATAATTGAGAAACCTGATAAGCCTTAGGCAAATCGGGATAGAAATAATTTTTTCTGTCAAATTTATTGTACTGTGTGATTTTGCAGTTAGTTGCAAGACCTGTTCTTATTGCGTATTCTATAACGCTTTTATTGACAACGGGCAAAGTACCAGGCATACCAGAGCAGATCTCGCAAACATGAGTGTTAGGCTCACCGCCGAACTCGGTTGTGCAGCCACAGAAAATTTTTGTTTTTGTTGAAAGTTCGGTATGAACTTCAAGACCGATTACTACTTCATAATCCATTGTCTGCACCTCCTTATGCCTTTATAAGATTAGGCTTTTTATCGCTGAAATCAGTTGCCTTTTCATACTGATAAGCCACCTGCATAATAGTTTTTTCATCAAACGGCTTACCTATAAGCTGTAAACCAACAGGCATATTATTGCTGTCAAAGCCACAAGGTACGCTGACAGCAGGCAAGCCTGCAATATTTATCATAACAGTATAGATGTCGCCAAGATACATTTTAAGAGGGTCACTCAAGCTCTCACCAAGTTTAAGTGCTGTTGTCGGAGCAACGGGACCTAAAAGCATATCATATTTTTCAAAAGCGTCAAAGAAAGATTGCTGAATAAGCTTCTTTGCCTGCAAAGCTTTTTTGTAGTAAGCATCATAATAGCCAGAGCTTAAAACGAAGTTACCGAGCATAATACGGCGTTTAACCTCCATACCAAAGCCCTCGCTTCTGCTCTTTATATATGTTTCACGCAAATTTCTTGCACTTTCACTTTTATAGCCGTATTTTATACCATCATATCTTGAAAGATTTGAGCAAGCCTCAGCAGATGCAATAATATAGTATGCTGGGATAGCATATTTAACTATCGGCATATCAAACTCTTCAATTTCTGCACCCATTTCTTTGAGCTTTTCGGCTGCTGCAAGAACTTTTTTCTTAACATCCTTTGCGATACCCTCACCAAAATAGTCTGATGGGATACCTATTTTTTTGCCTTTAACCTCGCCTTTGAGAACCTCTGTATAATCAAACTTTTCAAAGTCCATTGAAGTTCCGTCTTTTTCATCTCTGCCTGAAATAATGCTATACATAGCGGCACAGTCAGCAACATCTTTACCAATAGGACCTATCTGGTCAAGAGAAGAAGCGTATGCCACAAGACCATATCTTGAAACAGAGCCATAAGTAGGCTTTAAGCCTGTAACACCGCAGAAAGAACAAGGCTGACGGATTGAGCCGCCCGTATCAGAGCCAAGTGCGATTATTGCTTCATCAGCGGCAACAGAAGCAGCCGCACCACCTGATGAACCACCAGGAACGCACTCAATATTCCAAGGGTTTTTAGTTGCACCGAAATAAGATGTTTCAGTGGTTGAACCCATAGCAAATTCGTCCATATTCAATTTGCCGACTATAACCATACCCGCTTCGTTAAGGCGTTCAACAACTGTTGCGTTATAAGTAGGCTTGAAATTTGAAAGTATCTTTGATGAACAGGTTGTTGTAATACCCTTTGTGCAGATATTGTCCTTAACTGCAATAGGTACACCTGCAAGAGGTGAAGCGTCAAGCTTTCCTTCATCAATAAGCTTTTGCACCTCATCTGCTCTTTCAAGTGCTTCCTTTTCACAAACACAAGTATAGCAGTTATAAGTTCCGTCATAATCAGCAATAGCGTCAAGCACTGCCTGAGTTGCCTGACGCACTGTTATTTCCTTTGATTTAATTGCTTTTGATAATTCAAGAGCTGTCATTTTTAAAATTTCCATATATCTTAACTCCTATTATTCAACTGTTTTTGGCACCATAAAGCAAGCGTCTGTTTTTTCAGGAGCATTTTCAAGGATAAGCTCTCTGTCCGTTGACGGTCTGACCTCATCTTCACGGAAAACATTTGTAACAGGGAAAGAATGAGAGAGAGGCTCTACATTTGATGTATCAAGTTCATTAAGAGTGTCAATATATGAAAGTATGTCCTGCAAGTCCTTTTCCGAACTTGCTCTTTGCTCGTCGGTCAATTCAATTCTGCCAAGAGCTTCAAGATAGTTGACTAATTCTTTTGTAATCTGCAAAGGTAAAACCTCCCGCTAAAATGTTTTATTATTCGTTTGGAACAGGACGGCGAAGCTTGATATGAACTTCACGCAACTGCTGTTCTGTAACTGTTCCCGGTGAGCCAAGGAGTAAATCCTGTGCTGTTGAATTCATAGGGAACGCAATAACCTCTCTGATGTTTTCTTCATCTTTAAGGAGCATAATCATTCTGTCAACGCCAGGTGCCATACCAGCGTGTGGCGGTGCACCATAATGGAAAGCGTGATAAAGAGCCCCAAATCTCTTTTCGACCTCATCAGCAGAATAGCCTGCAAGCTCAAATGCCTTAACCATAACATCAGGTCTGTGGTTACGGACTGCACCTGATGAAAGCTCAACGCCGTTACAAACAATATCATACTGATAAGCCTTGATTGTAAGAGGGTCCTGATTAAGAAGTGCATCCATACCGCCCTGAGGCATTGAGAATGGATTGTGAGTGAAAGCAAGCTTTCCGTCATCATCAAGCTCGTACATAGGGAAATCTGTAATATAGCAAAGCTCAAAGCGGTCATTATCAATAATATCCATACGCTTTGCAACCTCTGTACGAATTTGACCTGCAAGGCTGTCAACAACCTTTTTATTATCACTTATGAAATAGAGAGTATCATCCTTTTTAAGTGAGAGCATTTCTCTCAATTCTTTCTTCTTCTCGTCAACAAGGAATTTATCAATAGGTCCTTTATAAGAGCCGTCTTCAAGAACGGTTATATAGCCAAGACCTTTCATACCTATTGAGAGAGCGAACTGTTCCATTTTTTCAAAGAAAGATTTTGAATTCTTTGCACAGTCAGGAACAACAATACCTCTTACAGGCTTGCCCTTGAATGGTTTGAAGTCAACATCTGCAAAGAAATCTGTCAAATCGTTTATTATAAGAGGATTTCTCAAATCAGGCTTATCTGTACCATATTTAAGCATAGCCTCTTCGTAAGGGATACGCTTAAATGGTGCAGGTGAAACCTTTTTGCCGTTGCCGAATTTTGTAAATGTATCGTATAAAACAGCCTCTGCCACTTCAAAAACATCTTCTTGTGTTGCAAAAGCCATCTCAAAGTCAAGCTGATAGAATTCACCTGGTGAACGGTCTGCTCTTGCATCTTCATCTCTGAAACAAGGAGCAATCTGGAAATATTTATCAAAACCAGAAACCATAAGCAGCTGCTTGAACTGCTGAGGTGCTTGTGGCAAAGCGTAGAACTTACCCTCGTGCTTTCTTGACGGGATAATATAATCTCTTGCCCCCTCAGGTGATGAACAGGTAAGAATAGGTGTAGTAATCTCGGTAAAGCCGAGTTCTTCCATTCTCTTTCTTAAAAAGCTGATAACTTGTGAACGGAAAACTATATTATCGTGAACCTTGTTGTTTCTCAAATCAAGGAAACGATATTTCAATCTTACATCTTCTCTTGTTTCAGTTGATTCCTGAACCTCAAAAGGAAGAGCCTCTGAACAAAGTCCAAGAATTTCAACCTTTGAAACCTTAACTTCAAGTTCACCTGTTTTTAATTTTTTATTGACTGTTTCAGGATCTCTTTTTACAACAACACCCTCAACAGAAATAACTGTTTCCTTGTGAAGATTGTTAAGCAAATCAGCATCATTGATAACAACCTGAGTTATACCATACTGGTCTCTTAAATCAATGAAAGCAACTCCGCCGTGGTCACGGATTGTTTCAACCCAACCTGCAAGCTTTACTGTCTGATTGAGGTTATCAAAAGTCAACTCATTACAATTATGGGTTCTGTATGCTTCTGACATATATAGACATTCCTTCCTTAATCCCTAAAATGAGGGCAAATTATAATATTACACATTAGTTGATTATATCATAAAGTTTTTTCATTGTATATAGTTTAATTTAATTTTTTAAACATTATAAAGAGAAAAATTTTAATTTATTACAAATCCGCCGTTTACACTGATTACCTGACCTGTTATAAATTCTGCCTTATCGCTTGCCAAAAATGCGACAGTATCAGCAATATCCTCAGGCTTGCCTATTTTCATAAGTGGCGTATCCTCTTTTAACTGCTCCATATCGTCTTTTGAAAGATTAGCGTTCATATCAGTATCAATAACCCCTGGTGCAACAGCGTTTACAGTTATTCCAGACGGTCCGAGTTCCTTTGCAAGAGCCTTTGTAAGACCTATAACGCCAGCCTTTGCCGCTGAATACGGCACCTCACAGGAAGCACCAACAAGTCCCCACATAGACGATATATTTATTATTCTGCCTTTTTTGAAATGAAGCATATCGTCAATAACGGCTTTACAGCAATAAAAAGTACCGCTCAAATCAGTTGAGATTATTTTATTCCATTCCTCAACGGAAACATCGTTAATCATCTTTTGCTGTGCTATTCCTGCATTGTTGACAAGGACGCATATTCTGCCCATTGTTTTCCTCACCTTGCAGAACATATCTTCAACCTGCCTGAAATCAGAAACATCTGATTTAACAGCAAGAGCCTTAACGCCAAGACCTTCTATTTCTTTCTTTAATTCATTCGCTTTATCGTCAGAATTTATATAGCTGAAAGCGATATTGTAACCGTTTTTTGCAAGGGCTATTGCAATAGCTCTGCCTATGCCTCTTGTTGCCCCCGTAATAAGAGCTGTATTAAAATTTTCCATATTAAATCACCTTTTTTATTTTAACAAAACAGAAGAAAAAATGAAAGATAAAGTTTAATCTTTCTAAATTAACAAAGATAAAATAATCAGTTTTCGACTGCCGTCGGGGCTTTCATTTTCTAACTTAAAATTTAATGCCTACCAAAAACAAGCCCGCCACGGTCTCAATGTTCTTCAATGGCACAGGAAGGGGTTTCCAAAGGGGAAACACGACTTTTATGCGACAACGAGGGTTTCCCCTTTGGCGGCGTTCTCTTGCCGAGCGTTCTCTTTCGCTGGTGAAAGAGAATGCGAGCCGTCGGAGACAAAACTAACCTTTTTATCTTTCTAAATAAAAAAGATGAAATAGTTGGCTTTCGACTGCCGTCAGGGCTTTCATTTTCTTTGCTATATGATGCTTATTAAATCAAAAAGAGAATGCGAGCCGTCGGAGACTAAACCAAAATTTTATGCAATAAGAAATGAAAGATAAAAGAAAAACAGGGCTGATATAAAATCAGCCCCATTATTGTTATTCTTCTGTTTCTTCCTGCAAATTATCCTCTGCAAGCTCTTGCCTCTTTAAAAATTCCTTGTCAAGAGGGAGCTTTATAGTCGCCTTGAATAAATCTCCGTCAATCTCAATATTGAATTCTCCTTTTTGAGCTCGGCAAAGATTTTCTGCTATTGAAAGACCTAAACCGTTTCCAGCCGTTGTCCTTGAAACCTCGCCACGCACAAATCTCTGCGTAAGCTCCTCTGGTGCCATATTGAGTTCAGAGGCTGATATATTCTTTATTGAGAATATACCATAATCATCATTTTGAGAAATATCAATATAAACTCTTGAACCCTTTAAGGCATATTTTTTAACATTACTCAAAAGATTTGAGATTATACGCCAGGTTTTTTGTCCGTCCGCTATGATAAACGGATGTTCCTCGCAGGAATTGATTTTCACAATAAGATTATTTTCGTTGAGGTCGTCTTCGCTTTCACCCAACGCCTGAATTGCAAGTTCATAGAAATCAACAGTTGCAAGATTAAGCTGAATATTGTCGCTTGAAGCCTTTGAAACTTCAACCAAATCTTCAACAAGAGTTTTCATTCTCTGCGATTTTTCAGAAAGCACATCAATATATGAATTTGCTTTTTCGTCGTCAAGCTTACAAAGTTTAAGCAAATCAACATAGTTTATTATAGAGGTCAATGGTGTTTTAAGGTCGTGAGAAACATTAGTTATAAGCTCTGTTTTCGTCCTTTCGCCTTTGACCGCATCGTTTACGGCGATTTTCATACCCTCTTGCAAATCAAGAATATTCTGTGCAAGGCCTTTAAGAGAAGACGGCATAAGTTCAAAATTGACTGTTGAATCAAAATTGCCCTTTTTGCAGTTTTCTATAATATCAAAAATCGCATTTACAGAGCTCAAAAATCTTAAAGCATAAATCAACGCTAAAACATTGAAAGCAACAAATGCTACAAACATAAGTGCAACAAGCTTATAGCTTTCAAATGAAAAATATACGCCTAATATAGCCAATGCAAACGCAAAATCCGAAAGAATAAATACAATCAGACAATTTCTTATATGCTTCGGAATATATTTTGCTTTTGAGTGATTTTCCTTTATGCTTTCCAACGGTTTTTTAACAAGATAATAAAGTTTGTATAAGAGGGTGTTTTTAACATACACCTTTGCTTTTGCCTGCCTTGAAAGACTCGTAAGCCATTCAAGGAAGAAAAGATAGCCGAGTGTAATTATTCCTGCCGCAATATAAACAGCACCGCCGCTTTTATAGGTTACGCTTATGATATTATAGCTTGAATACTCAACACAATATTGTTTCAGAAGGCTTAGACAAGCGATAATCATAAATATCGTCAGGGTAGCGGAAATCACCAAATGGAAATCGTTCCATATCCTATCAATTTTCATAAGCTTTATTTCCTGACCGTCAAAGCCCTTGCCCGAGAACATAGCAAGGAAAATCAGCGATAACACCCAAGTAAAAAATAAAATTCCGATTGCAAGTCCCGATGTCTTCAAATACTGAACATCTGATAAAAATTTATGTGCAAGCTCGTAATAGGTTTCTCTTGAATAATCCGTAGAATCAAAGGTTGCTTTGCCTTTTTCATCAAGCTCTTTTTCTGCAAAATCAGACCTCAGAAAAATTGAAATTTCATAATTGTATTTTTCTAAATTTTTCTGATAAACAGAATATCTCAAAGAATTAGAATAAACTTTAACATTTAAAAACGAAGCTTCATTTGAAGCCGGATTTGTAAACATTGTTTTTTTCCAAACAAAATCCTTTGACGCTAAAAGTTCAGAAAGCGGTTTATCGGAATTAGAAAAAATAACACCGCTGTTTCTGTCCTTTGCAACCCATACGATTGACCTTGAACCCTCAAAAAGATTTGTTTTGAGTTGATTGTATTCTTCCTGAAAATGATTTTTGCAGAATTCTACACTTTCTTCATAAGCATTTTCAAGGTCCTTTATTCTGTTCTGATAATATTCAACATCTGCATAATAATCGCTTTTGCTGTCATACTCATTTTCTCTGTTTTTTAATTCTTCAATCGAATTCTGACATTCCTCAATTTCTTTGTCGCTGTCTTTTTTAATCTGTTCAAGCTTTGCTTCCAAGGCTTTTCCGCTTGAAACATAATCGTCATTTTTATAGTAAGTGCAATAATCAACTATCTGCTCAACATCTTGATTGACCTTGCTTGAAAATATCTTTGAAAAGAAGAACATATTTTCAGGGTCGGAAAAATCTTCTTTAAAATCATAAATTTTTTCAGGCAAGTTAGTGTTTTCCTCATAGGCTGCGTCAACCATTATTTCCTGAATGGAGAAGAACATTTTTGGAAGATATACACTTGACTGAAAAACACAAATCAAAGAAATAAGGCAAACAAAAGCCTTCGTGAAACGCATTAAATTATATTTTTTCGATTTTGTAACCAATGCCCCACACCACCTTTAAATATTTAGGTTCTTTCGGGTTGATTTCAATTTTTTCTCTTATTCTTCTTATGTGCACTGTAACTGTTTTTTCCGTCTGGAAAGAGGGTTCGTTCCAAACTGCTTCGTAAATCTGCTGAGTTGAAAGCACTCTGCCAAGGTTTTGCATTAAAAATTCGATTATGCCATATTCTCTTGCAGTAAGGTGAACCACCTCACCGTCAAGAGTAACCTCGTGAGCAAGAGTATCAAGGACAAGTCCGCCCGTCACAATCTGATTATCATTTTTTTCAAGATTGCCGAAATTCACATATCTGCGAAGCTGACTTTTTATTCTTGCAACAAGCTCCAACGGATTAAACGGCTTTGCAAGATAATCGTCTGCACCAAAATTCAGCCCTGTAATTTTATCAGTATCCTCACTTTTTGCAGAAAGCAAAATAATAGGAAAGGTTTTCTCTGCCTCTCTTATTTTCAAGGTTGTTGCAAGTCCGTCAAGCTCCGGCATCATTATATCAAGAACCGCACAATGAATTTCATTTTCCTTGATAGCTTTAAGTGCCTGAATTCCATTTTCCGCCTTTATGGTGTTATAGCCCTCAATATTAAGGTAGATTTCAATGGAATCAAGAATAGCCTTATCATCATCGCAAATAAGTATGTTATACATTTTTTCGCCCCTCTCAGAATAATACAGTTACATTTTAGCACAAGAGAAAAAAATAATCACCCTTTATGTTCATAATAAAGAGTGATTATTACAAAAACGGATATATTATTATTACAAATAAATTACAAATTATTCTTCGTTCCAGCTATACATCTTACGAAGCTCTTTGCCGACTGCTTCAAGCTCGTGCTCTGCTTCAAGCTTACGGCAAGCGTTGAAGTGTGCTCTGCCGTTGTTGTTTTCAGCAATCCACTTTGTAGCAAATGAACCGTCCTGAATTTCTGAAAGAATTTTCTTCATTTCTTTCTTTGTTTCGTCTGTGATAAGACGCTTACCTGTTTCATAGTCACCGAATTCAGCAGTATCTGAAATTGAGTAACGCATCATTGAGAAACCGCCCTTATAGATAAGGTCAACGATAAGCTTCATCTCGTGGATACATTCAAAGTAAGCATTTTTAGGGTCATAGCCTGCTTCAACAAGTGTTTCAAAACCAGCCTTCATAAGAGCAGTTACACCACCGCAAAGAACAGCCTGCTCACCGAAGAGGTCTGTTTCTGTTTCTGTACGGAATGTTGTTTCAAGAACACCTGCACGAGCACCGCCGATACCAAGAGCATAAGCAAGTGCAACATCAAGTGCGTGACCTGATGCGTCCTGATGGATAGCAACAAGGCAAGGAACACCTTTGCCTGCCTGATACTCACTGCGTACTGTGTGACCAGGACCTTTTGGAGCAATCATAAATACATCAACATTTGCTGGTGGAACAATCTGACCGAAGTGAATGTTAAAACCATGAGCAAATGCAAGAGCCTTACCTTCTGTGAGGTTAGGAGCGATTGCTTCTTTGTAGATTTTAGCCTGACGCTCGTCAGGAGTAAGAATCATAATAACATCTGCTGCTTTTGTAGCGTCAGCGGCTGTCATAACCTTTAAGCCTGCTGCCTCTGCCTTTGCCCAAGACTTACTGCCTTCGTAAAGGCCAACAACAACATTAACACCGCTTTCGTGCAAGTTGAGTGCGTGAGCGTGTCCCTGGCTACCATAACCGATAATAGCAACAGTCTTATCCTTTAAAAAACCAAGATTACAGTCGCTCTGATAATAGATTTTTGACATAGTGAATACCTCCGTATGTTAAAAAATTAAATACTGTAAAAAGTAAATCTGCAAGAATTTTCGATTTGTCAAATAATCACTTGAATTTTTATGCAAATTGACAAGTTCAAAAATTGCTCTTTGTATTTATCACTATTATAGCACTTGTATTTTTGTAGTCAATACGGTTTTTATGAAAAAAATGACGAATATAACCATAGCGATAATGGAAAATTGCACAAAAAAATTGCTAAATAGTTGACATACTCGTTCTAAGGGGGTATTATCATAGCGTAGCAAAGAGGTGTAATTATGGATAAAGAACGATTTATTGCAAGAATAAACTCAATGTGCATTTATTCGCTTGAAAAGCTTGAAGCGATAAAGGCACTCAAAAAAATGATTTCTGCAAAGGACGGGCTTGAACTTGCGTCCGCTTGGAGCGATTTCTTCAAAGCCTTGTGTGAGGAAGGCTACGCTGACAATTTTGCAGGATATATTTCAAAGGAAATTCTCGAAGACGATAATGTTTTTTCACGCTCAATGTCCTCCTCAAATCCGCTCCCCTCAAATGTAATCAGAGCGGTAAAGCGTGACCTTGACATATTGCAGGATATATCTCAATTAAAGCCTAACGATTTCTATGATATAAAAGACAGCTTTATAAAAGAACTTCCTTTGTGGAGTACGGGCGAGGTTCAGAAGCCGTTTATCGGCAGATGGTCTGATTGCATTGATATTCTCTCTGCCTATCATCGTGAAAATGGTTGCGGTATTTTCGCAAAATACAAGGCATTCTCTTGGCGTGACCGTCACATTATGCCTATTGAATACACAAATCCTATAAAGCTCACCGACCTTAAAAGCTATGAATATCAAAGAGGTCTTGTTGTTGACAATACAGTCAGCTTTATCAAGGGCTTGCCTGCTAACAACGCCTTGCTTTATGGCGACAGAGGTACGGGCAAATCTTCAACAGTTCACGCAATACTCAACGAATTTGCCTCTTGTGGCTTGCGTATGGTTGAAATGCCGAAATCTGCAATCAACGAATTCCCGCTATTGATAAAAGAGCTTTCAAGCATAAATCTCAAATTTATCATATTTATTGACGACCTTTCTTTCTCTGCTGGTGACGATAGCTTCGCCGAGCTCAAAGCAGCTCTTGAAGGCGGTTTAAGTGCAAAAAGACCTAATATGCTAATATATGCAACCTCAAACCTACGCCACTTGGTAAGAGAAAAGTTTTCCGACCGTGACGGCGATGAGCTTCACGCAGGCGATACTATGCAGGAACAGCTTTCACTTTCTGACCGTTTCGGTCTTTCTGTAACCTTTATAAATCCTGACAGATTAAGATATTTTGAAATCCTTGACGGAATAGCAAAGGACAGAGGTCTTGATGTTGACTTTGAAAAGTTACATCGTCAGGGCGAACAATGGGCTCTTGAAAGAGGCGGCAGGTCACCTCGTGTAGGCAAGCAATTCATAAATATAGTTGAAGCAAATATAAAGCAAGGATTAGAATGGTGATTTTATGAGTGAACATTTTTTTGCTATGAGTTCAAGAATGAAATATATAAACCGTTGGGCTTTAATGCGTAATACGGGTTACGAAAATTTAAGCGAACATTCCCAAGAGGTTGCAACTATCGCCCACGCTCTTGCTGTAATCGGCAACAAGCGTCTTGGCAAAAATTATAATTGCGAAAGAGCCGCCGTTTTGGGACTTTATCACGATATGCCCGAAATCATAACGGGCGATTTACCTACACCCGTTAAGTATTATAACGACGAAACAAAGCAAGCCTACAAAGAGGTTGAAAAAACAGCGTGCAACAAATTGCTTGATATGTTGCCAGAGGATATAAAGCAGGAATATCAGCCGTTTTTCTTCAAGGCAGAAGATGATTTACCCTTATGGACGCTTGTTAAGGCAGCCGACAAAATAAGTGCTCTTATAAAATGTATTGAAGAGAAAAAGGCAGGCAACAGAGAGTTTTCAGAGGCTTATGAAACCTTGATGGAAACAATAAAAAAGCTCAATGTTGAAGAATGTAATATTTTCCTCAAAGAATTTTTACCAAGTTATGAGCTAACTATCGACGAAATAAACCGAAAATAAAAATATATTTAAACAGCAAAGCCACTTTCAACGGCTTTGCTGTTTTGTTTTATCTGTTTTTTGAGCAAAGAAAAAACAAACCTGCCACGGTCTCAATGTTCTCTTTCGCTGGTGAAAGAGAATGCGAGCCGTCGGAGACAAAGCCAACCGATTTATCTTTATAACCCAAACAAGATAAAATAATTACCTTTCGACTGCCGTCGGGGCTTTCATTTTCTTCGCATTGACGAAGAAAACGAAACAAAAGAAGTCAAGTTAAGGGGCACCAGACTACTGCGACTAAAGTCTGGTTCCCCTTAACAATCCTCTCCCCTTTCATTTCTACCTTGATAAAGTCCGTAGGTTTTTGATTTCTGCTAAAAATAAGCTAAAAAAGCAAACCTGCCACGGTCTCAATGCTCTTCAATGGCACAGGAAGAGGGTACAGGGAGAAACCCGACTTCAAGACGACTTGGAGGGTGTCTCCCTGTCGGCGTTCTCTTGCCGAGCGTTCTCTTTCGCTGGTGAAAGAGAATGCGAGCCGTCGGAGACTAAACTAAAAATTTTATCTTTCTAAATAAAAAAAGATGAAATAATCAGTTTTCGACTGCCGTCGGGGCTTTGCTTTTTGTTTTATCTCTGTTTTTTAGAAAAGAATAAAGACTATGGCAGAATTTTGATATCGGCAGAAAAAAAGCAAGGCTGATATACAATCAACCTTGCTTATCTTCTTTAAAATCAACATTTAAGAGAGTATAAGATTATGTGAAAAAATATCACGCAATTCATCATAAATCAATTTTTAACGCTCTGATTAAAAAATTATAAAAACAGAAATCATCTTTTCTTTTCTATTTTTTTCAAATGTTCTTTCAATATAATGTTGATATATTGAGAAAGGGAGCGGTCATCCTTTTCCGCTTCTATTCTTGACCTTTCCAAAATATCGCTGTCAATAGTAATACTTATTTTCTCTTTTAAGGGTTTCAAAATACCACCTCGCAACAGATTATACAACAGAGGGAAAAAATATATTGACAAATAGGATAAAGTAAGATAAAATAAGATAGAGAAAAAAGAATAGCTTTGTTTTGCATGCTACTTTCTATTTTCTACGATATACTTATCTTTGTGAAAAGCAGACTTTTTAAGTCTGCTTTTCGCTTTTATACGCTTTTTTGACTTCAAGTTCTAATGCTGATAAGGCTTTGACTTACTCAATGCAAGTCAGTTTTTATTTTGTCACAAAAAAAATCATATATACTTTTTCAGCCGAGAGCAACATCTAATGCCATCATAAGAGCGAAGCCAATAGCGAAGAAAATCGTTCCGAGATAGTTTTCTTTTTCATCATTTTTTTGTTCAGGGATAAGCTCTTGCACAACAACATAAATCATAGCACCAGCGGCACAGGTGAGGATATATGGCAGAGCGTGAGAAACGGCAGAGGTCAGAAGAATAGTGAAAAAAGATGCGATAGGCTCAACAATTCCAGAAAGCACACCGTAGAGAAAGGCTTTTGGCTTTGTGGCTTTTGTGGAAATCAAGGGCATAGATATTATTGCACCCTCTGGAAGATTTTGGATTGCTATGCCAACAGAGAGAGCAAGAGCACCCGTCAAAGAAACGATAGCATTTTTCGTAAAAATTCCAGCAAAAGCAACGCCGACCGCCATACCCTCGGGTATGTTGTGCAGGGTAACGGCAAGAACTAAAAGTATAGATTTTTCAAGCTCGGACATTTTTTTGTTTTTTGATTGAATATTATTTTTTGAATGCAATCGGTGAACAATTCGGCTTAAAATCAGCATAAGGAAAACGCCTGAAAGAAAGCCGAGCGTTGTTGATAGCCAAGGGGCAGAGCCGTTTTGTTCAGATAAAGCTATTGCAGGCAGAATAAGTGACCATACAGAAGCGGCAGCCATAACGCCTGAGGCAAAGCCGAGTAAGCCTTTTTGAACGCTTGCATTTATGTTTTTCTTTAAGAAGAACACCATTGAGGCACCTAATGATGTGCCGATAAAGGGCAAAGACAGACCGATTGCTGTAACTGACAAATCAGAGATAATATCACCCTTTTTCTTGTTTGATGAATAAAGCAAAATTGCTTTAATATCAGTATATGGATATTGCTGATTATAGTGAGGAAAGTTTGTTATTGATGAAAGCAGAAAAGTGTGCTATTATAAAGTCAAATCTTAAAAGGTCTGGTGATTGATTATGAAAGCAAAGGCTATATTGCTTGGCGGCGAATATTATCTTTTACCGCCGAATGCTCCGTCAGCAAAAGAATTTTCAAGTTATTTAACTGCAAATTTCAATAGATTTATAACAATGACAAAGCTTGATGATGACCCGAAAGCTTTCCCTTTTTTCCTTGAAAGCAAGAAAAAGGAAGTCTATGTCAATGTTCATCATATAAATCAATTTGAAGAAGTGGAAATTGACCTTGTTCCTGATGCCAAAGAGAGCGAAAATTCAGGCGAGGAAAGTACAGAGGAATAAAAAACAAAGCGGCAAAAGAGCAAGTCTTAATTGTCGCTTTTTGCATATTCAAAAACTTTGCAATTATTTTTAAAATGGAGGTGGCACAATGAAAAGACGATTTTTGAAATCAACGGCTGTATTGCTTTTGATAATAGCTCTTTTGAATGTTATGCCACTTTCTTCCTTGGCAAATGTTATAGATGAAAATACGCTTTATACTGAAACCGTTTCGCTTTATCAGAGCGGAAGCCTTACAACCGATTATGATGATTCGCAGAAAGACCTTTTAAAGCTCACTTCAAATTATTCAACAGCAGTTGAAAAAATTGTTTATGCTATGAAAAGCTTGCAAAAGGATATAGATATTACCTCTTACTATATAAAAATAGAGGATATAAAACAGATTTTTGAATATTGCATAAACAATAATCCAGAGCTGTTTTTTATTCAAAGAAAAATCAATTATTACGCATCAAACGGCTATATAACAAGACTTTTTTGGGAATGGAACTATTCGAGGGCTGAAATAAACGAGATGAAGGAACGCCTTGAAGAAGTTGTTACAAGTGCAGTAAGTAGTGTTAAAAACAAAGAATACAGTAAGATAGGTCTTGCTTTGAAGCTGCACGATTATCTTACAAATCTTGTTACTTATGATATTAAAGAGACAAATTCAAACAGATACAACTCGTATGGTGCTTTGGTTGAGCACAAGGCTGTCTGTCAGGGCATTTCGCTTGCTTATATCTATCTTTTAAAGCAGGTTGGTATTGAGTGCGTTATGGCGACGAGTGCCTCTATGGTGCACGGCTGGAATATGGTTAATATTGATGATAAATGGTATCACATTGATGTCACTTGGGACGCAAAGGTTATCCTTGACGGCAACGGTAACTATAAAGGCAAAAATCTCAATTATGATTATTTCCTTGTCAGCGATAAAAAATTATCTGCCGACCATAATTCGTGGCTTGTCAATATTCCGTCGTTGAGCAGTTTTTCAACGCCGAAAGCGACAACTACTACATACGATAGCTATAACTGGAAAAATCCATCGCCGAGTTTGATTTATGCTCAGGCAGATTATGATTATACAATTTCAAACGGAACGGTCACTATAACCAAATATAAGGGCAGTACAAAAAATGTGGTTGTTCCGTCAACTATTGCTGGCTATACGGTGACGGGCTGCTCGGTCAATGCCTTTTCTGGCAATACTTCAATAACCTCTTTAACGCTTCCTGCAACAATAAAAAGCGTATGGGCAGATTCTTTCAAGGGCTGTACTTCTCTTAAAAGCCTGAAAATGCTCTGCGGTGGCAAGCATTCGCTCAATTTTGGTTCTTATGGCTTTATCGTTGATTTTGACAATAGCACAATAACGCTTAATTCAATAAATTCAGCAAGCGGAAGTATAATCATTCCGTCTGTTATTTTAGGCTATAATGTTACTGCAATAGGTGAAAATGCGTTAAAGAATAATTCTGCAATAACATCCGTAGCTTTGCCGTCAACAGTTAAAACAATCGGCACTATGGCGTTTTTTAGCTGCACAAAGCTTGAAAGTGTGACACTTTCGTCAGTAAAATCTATCGGTGTGAAAGCGTTTGCAAATTGCAGTAGCTTGAAAAATCTCACCTTGCCGTCAACTGTTACCTTTATCGGCAGTAAGGCGTTCAGCGATTGCACAAAAATTTCTTATATAGAAGTGCCAAGTGGCGTTGCTGATAATTACACTCTTGAAACAACGCCTTTTTATAATGCGGTGCAGACCTTAAAAACAAGTAACTTTATATATACAATAGAAAATAATATAGCGACAGTAAAAAAATATATCGGCTCTTTGCAGAATGTAACTGTTCCGTCAACTGCTTTTGGCTTTGCCGTATGTGGCTTGGCTGATGGTTGCTTTGAAGACAATAGCACTGTAAAAAGCATTACCTTGCCGAATGCTGTTTCAAAAATAGGTGCAAATGCGTTCAAGGGCTGTTCTTCTCTTGGCTCTTTGCGTGTGGCTGGTGATTCATCGGGCGATAATATGTTGCCATTGGCACTCGTTGAGCTTGGTGAAGGTTGCTTTGATGGCACTGCATTGACCTCTATGGCTATACAAAATCAGCTTGAATTCAATGGATACAGAAAAACGGGGGAAGTCTATAAGGGTGTTTTTGCTGATAGCAATATCAGAACGGTTGAACTTAAAGACGGAATTTATGAAATAAACGAATATCTTTTTGCAGGGTGCAGTAGTCTGCAAACTGTTTTAATCCCTCAAACAGTTTATTTTATAGGCGAGGGTGCGTTTTTGGACTGCATTTCTTTGAACTCGGTTGAACTTCCGTCAGAGTTGAGTGGTATAAGTGAAAATGCTTTTGCAAATTGCTTGTCGCTTGAACAGATAACAATACCTCAAAACACAAGCTTTTATTTTTCATGCAAATCGGCTGAGCCTGTTTCGGCTTTTTGTGGTTGTGCAAATTTAAAAACGGTAATTTTTGCAGAGGGCAGAGAAACAGTTGAACAATTTTTCTTTAAAAATTGCCAAGGCGTTGAAAGCGTAACACTACCGCAAAGCCTTAAAGAGATTAAGAGGTCTGCTTTTTATGGTTGCACCTCTTTGAATACTATCAATTTACCGCAAAGGCTTGAAGCTATCGGACAGTCAGCCTTTGAGGGCTGTACGCAGTTGCAGTCCGTTGTGTTGCCGTCAAATTTAAAAACGCTTGGTGCAAAGGCTTTCTGTAATGTGGGAATTTCCTATATAGAAATACCGCAGTCCTTGAAATATACA
>JAILBY010000143.1 GCA_024680655.1 Clostridiales bacterium
AACACCATAAAGATAAGTTGAAATATCTCTGTCAAGAGTATTTGAAGCCGTAAGTGCCGTATTATACATTTGCTTTATTATATCAGTATTTCTTGCAACTGCATTTGCAAGTCTGTTCTGTACTGTAACTGCATCAATAAGATTTGTTATATTTACAATAAGTGAGCTTGCAACAACAGGTATCGCCGTCCTTATAAGCTTTCTTGATATTTCAGAGGTAGGCTGAGGATATGGTGAGGACATAAGCTGAGCCTTTGTAAAGCCGTCCTTGCGAGTTCTCTTTAATATAATAAGATAGATAAGACCGACTACTGTTCCTGCCGTTACGCCAAGCACTGCACCTGCGGCAGAATAGGGATAGATAACGCTGTATCCCTCTGCCTCACTTGAAATTTTAACGCCGAAAACAACGCCCTGCGGTATCTGCGAAGAACCGACCTTCATAACTATATAAGCAAAAGCCAGACCAAGAACAGTTTTGCCTATTGCCTCTATAATCTGTGAAATTGCAGTAGGCTTCATATCACAAAGCCCCTCGTAATAGCCTCTGTATGTCGCCATAACGCAACAGAAGAAAACAGATGGTGCTATACAAACAATGCTCATAAGCGTTTGCTTTGAGTTTATCAGATAAACGCTGTAAGGGTAGGCTATCAGCAAAAGGAAAAATGTACCCACAACGCCCATAACAAAAAACAACATAAAAGCAACACGAAAAATCTTCCTTGCGTTACGGTAAAAGCCAAGTGCAACATTATGCGAAACAAGAGTAGAAAGAGCAACGGGCAAGCCTGCCATAGATATTGCAAAAATCGGTGTGTAAATATTATAAGCGGCATTAAAATATCCCCTGCCGACTTCACCTATAAAAGTCGTCAGGGGTATCTTATACATAAGACCGAGTACTTTCACAAAAACGGTTGATAAAACCAGTACAAAAGCACCGCCTATTAAATTTTGCTTTTTGTTTTCCTGCAACTGTAACACCTCTTATAAAAGTGGCAAGCCACTCAAAGTATATTACAGTTTATGTCCGCATTTACAGCAAAATACCGATTCAGCAGAATTTTCACTTCCGCATTGAGTACAATATTTTGAATTTTCCGTACAATCCTGCTTTTTGCACTCTGTGAGTTCTTCTTCGAGGCGATTTATCTCTGAAATCAGTTCTTCAACCTCTGTACTTTTTTCATCAGCTTCCTGCAACAAAGCAAAATAAACCTTACCAAGCTTTGCATAATTTCTTTGAAGCTCGTTTTCAAGCTCTATACAAGATAATTTCTTCTTTGAATAAGAAACAAGCTCCTGTGTTTTCTGCCCTACCGCAGTTGCTATGGTTTTTGCACTATCTAATATATCTTCAAGCATCAATAACCCTCCGAAAATTATTTATCATAGTGGAAATCTCCGATAAACTCTCTGACAATAAGAGAATCTCTCGGCAAAAGCTTTGCATCTATTGAAACAAATCTTTCAAGGCTGTTTATAAGACGCTGTGCATCAGAATAAAACGGACTTAATCTGTCAACGCTTTTGAGATGGTCAAGTGCTATATCCTTAAAGATACAAGGCTCGTAAAGATGGATAGTATTGATTTTTATATCAGCAGTATCTCTGAGCGGGAAAAGGTACATATCCTCGCCCTTGCTAACCTGCCCCCACATACCGTATGTATTTTCAACAGAGCTGTTTCTGAAATAGAAATCTCTTACAAGTCGCCTTACAAATCTCATATTTCTTTTATTGAGCACTATTTTCTCGTTTTCATCATAAATTCTTGAAGAAACATTTATATAGATTTTGAGTATGCTATCCTTTGGCAAATCATCAGAAATAAGAGGATTTAAGGCGTGTAAGCCTTCAAGAATTACTATATCCTTTTTGCCTATTGTCATATGCGACCATTCATCAGTACGCTCACTTATTTTAAAATCAAAATGCGGAATATCAGCCTCGCCCTTGGAAAGCAAATCACTCATTGTCTTTTTAATAAGAGGAATATCAAGGGAATGAACACTCTCAAAGTCCTTTGAACCGTCTGGCAATTTAGGAGCGTCCTCTTTATTAAGATAGAAATCGTCCATAGAAACAGAATAAGCCTTTCTGCCCATTCTCTCTAATTTTTCGGCTATTTTTCTTGCACTTGTAGTCTTACCAGAAGAACTTGGACCAGCAAGAAGAATAAGCTGATGTCCACTGCCGTTTGAAGCAACTTTATTAGCAACAGAGTCAAGTATTGCATCATATCTTGCTTCTGTTCTTTCAATAAAGCCAACAGGGTCCTCTGTTGCCATCTTGTTTATATATTCTATTGTGTTATTAATGTTACCCATATAAGCATCTCCTTATCAATATTCATAATCAGAATAAAATTCTTCTATTCTTTTCTTGCGTTGTAAAATCTCGTCAAAGCGTGAAATATATTCGTAAGGATATTTAAAATTAAACACTCTTTCGATATAATCGCCCTTTGGTTCTTTCAGCTTTATAACTGCACCTGCACCAACGGCAAAAACGCTGTGACATTCCTCCATCATAAATATATTATAAAGTCCCTCTTTGCCCTGCTTACTGTAACCTACATTTTCAAGATTACCTACACAACGGCTCTGACGATACATATAATACGGAAGATAGCCGATTTTTTTCAACCTATCGTAAGCCATATCAACCATCTGCGGTGTGATACCCTTATCCTCTGCCCCCTGACCGCTTGTAACAAGAGTTGAACTGCGTTTTAATGCAAGGGTATGTACTGTAACGCCCTCTGGATTAAGCTGTTCAATTTTATCAAGAGTATTATCAAAGCTTTCAAGCGTATCAAGAGGTAAGCCTGCAATCAAATCCATATTTATATTATCAAAGCCACATTCTCTTGCAAGGCTAAATGCTTCAAGCGTACATTGTGAAGTATGCTTTCTGCCTATCGCTTCAAGTGATAAATCGTTAAAGGTCTGCGGATTTATGCTTATTCTTGAAACATTTATGCTTTTCATAGCCTCTAATTTTTCTTTTGTTATTGTATCAGGTCTGCCAGCCTCTATTGTATATTCAATAACCTTTGACAAATCAAAGGCATTTTCAATTTTATCACCGATTTTTAAAAGCTGTTCTGCCGTAAGAATAGAGGGCGTTCCGCCACCATAATATATCGTTTCAAGGCGAAGTCCGAGATTTTTTGCAATCTCACCCGTATATTCAATTTCCTTACATAGAAGTTCAACATACTCTGGCAAGAGTTTTTTTGCCTGTGCCATAGAGTGAGAAACAAAAGAGCAATAGCTGCACCTCGTAGGGCAAAACGGAATTGAAACATAAAGGCTGAAGCTTTCAGGTCGGCTCTTTGCCATTATATCTCTTTCCTTTTCGGCAACCTCAACGGCAAGTTCCGTTTTCTTCTCACTAACTAAAAGTTCTTTTTTGAAGTATTTCTTTGCCTTTTCTTCACCGTTCTGGTCAATAAGCTTATTCATCAGCTTAGACGGTCTTACACCCGTAAGAATACCCCACTGCGTAACATTACCGACAAGCTGAACAAAGCAGCCATAGAGAGCCTGTGCCATAATCTTTTCACATTCGCTCTCATAATCTATTATATCATTTTCAACCAAAGAGGTTATTTCTTTTTCAGTTGCATCTATCTTAACCCTTGCAGTTATTTCTGTACTTTGTTCTCCTCGGCAAAGCGAGGTTTTTACATAGACGGAAGAAGTATCCGGTATGCTTTCATCGTGCGTAACAGTTATTTTTTCGTGAGGAAAAAACACTCTGCAAAGATTTTCCATTTCATAGTGGAATTTATGATTATCTACAAATAAAATCATTGACATTCCCTCAGATAAGGATTATTCATTCTTTCGTCTTCAAGAGTTGAGGCTCTGTCGTGACCTGGAAGAATTGTATAGTCCCCTTTAAGTTCAAGCAATTTCTTTATTGAGAGCAAAAGCTCGTTATAATCTCCGTTTTCAAAATCAGTTCTGCCAACAGTATGATAAAAAACAGTATCTCCCGAAAAGATAGCGTTGCCACACACAAAGCAAACTCCGCCCTTTGTGTGTCCTGGCGTATGAATAACATCAATTTTTAGATTGCCGAGCTGTAACTGCATACCGTCCTGCAAAATTATATCAGGCTCAACAGGTTCAAGCTGAAAATCGTGAAGAAAGCCTCTGTTGAGGTCATCACCTAAAAGACAATTTGCATCATTTTCGTGAATTGCAACCTTTGCCTGCGGAAAATTATCCTTTGTTTTCTTAACTCCCATAATATGATCGTAATGCCCGTGCGTTAAAAGAATATAATCAACAGACTTTACATCGTTGCTTTCAACTGCAATTTTAAGTCTTTCGTTAAAATCGCCAGGGTCAATAATTGCGGCACTTCCCGTAGTTTCATCAATAAGAACATAACAGTTAGCGTTAAGCGGCCCTAATGGCAAAGTACAAATCTTCATAATTATCCCCTCGATTTCCAAATATCTGTATCAAAAATTATAGTTACAGGTCCGTCGTTTATAAGAGATACTTCCATATCTGCTCCGAAAACTCCCTTTTCAACCTTTCTTATTCCGAGATTTTTAAGGTTTTGAGCATATCTTTCATAAAGGCGTTCTGCCTCATCAACTGCCGCCGAAGATGAAAAAGACGGTCTGTTGCCCTTTCTGCAATCAGCACACAAAGTAAACTGAGAAACAACAAGAATTTCGCCGTCAATATCTGTTACCGACTTATTCATCTTATCGTTTTCATCGCAAAAAACACGAAGCTTTGCAGTTTTCTCTGCAAGTAAATCTGCCATTTTGTCATCGTCGCCCTCAACAACGCCGACAAGAATAAGATAGCCTTTTTCTATTTCCCCTACTGTTTTCCCCTCAACCTTAACAGAGGCTGATTTAACTCTTTGAATAACTGCTTTCATAATCTTAAATTAGGTTAAATACCTGACCTTTCTATCGACTGTACGCCCTCGATTTTTTTAAGCTTACTTATAACGCTGTTAAGGTGTTCAACACCGTCAACTGTTATAGTCATAAGAAGAGTGCTTCTGCCGTCCTTCATTTCACGGGTTGTCATATTGTGTATCATAACATGCATACTTGCAAGCTGACCTGCAACATCAGCAAGCATTCCCACTCTGTCCATACAAATAGCCATAAGAGTAGCCTTAAACTGCTCTTTGACATTGTTATCCCAATAAGCCTTAACCCAGCGTTCAGGCTCACTTGAAGCCTCAATATCCTTAGGTACATTTGTGCATTCTCTTGTGTGTATTGAAACGCCGTGACCTCTTGTAATGAAACCAATAATCTCATCACCAGGCAACGGATTACAGCACCTTGAAAATTTAACAAGGCAATTATCAATTCCCTCAATTATAACGCCGTCTGTACTCTTTTTACGGCGTTTTTCAGTTGCAAGCACAATCGGACTATCCGACGGGCTTGATTTAACAAGCTTATTGTATTCCTCTTTTATGTGTGGCATAAGACGGTTTATAGAAATACCGCCATAGCCTATCGCAGCATAGAAATCATCAAGATTCTGACAATGCTGCCTTAGTGCTATATTGAACAAAAATTCGTTGTATTTATCATCTGGAAGCTTAATGTTGTTTCTTCTGAATTCGAGTTCAACCTCGGTTTTACCTTCGAGTATATTTTCTTCTCGTCTTTCCTTCTTATACCAAGCACGGATTTTACTCTTTGCTTCATTCGTCTTTACGATTTTAAGCCAGTCCCTGCTCGGTCCCTTGCCAGGCTGAGATGAAGTGAGAATATCTATGATTTCGCCCGTTTTAACCTGCGTATCAATCGGAACAATTCTGCCGTCTATTTTTGCTCCTGTCATCTTATTGCCTACTGCCGAATGAATAGCATAAGCAAAGTCGATAACAGTCGCACCCGTTGGTAAGGAAATAACATCGCCCTTTGGAGTGAAAACAAAAACCTCCTCGGGTGCAAGGTCTGTTTTTATAGTTCTTACTATATCTTCAACATCAACACTATCCTGCTGACTTTCAAGAAGCTGTCTTATCCATGATAGGCGTTCTTCAAACTTTGCCTTGCCCGAAATACCAAGCTTATATTTCCAATGGGCAGCGATACCGTATTCAGCCGTATAGTGCATTTCCCAAGTTCTAATCTGAACTTCAAAAGGAATTGCCTCTTTGCCTATTACAGTAGTGTGAAGTGACTGATACATATTCGGCTTTGGTGTTGAGATATAGTCTTTAAATCTGCCTGGAATTGGTCTGAACATATCGTGAATAATACCAAGGCAGTTATAGCAGTCAACAACTGTATCGACAATTATTCTTACTGCATATATATCATATATTTCGTCAAAGTTCTTTCCCTGCATATACATCTTTCTGTAAATGCCGTGAACACTTTTTATTCTTCCGTCAATATGTGCACCAGGAACAGATTTTTCAAGTCTTTCTGAAATACGCTTTTTTATGTTTTCAATAAATTCCAGTCTTGTATTGCCCTTTAAAGCAAGAGAGTCCTCTATTTCTTTATAGGCAACGGGGTCAAGATAGCTGATAGCTAAATCTTCAAGTTCCTCTTTGAGTGCTCGGATACCTAATCTGTGAGCAATCGGAGCATAAATTTCAAGCGTTTCAAGTGCCTTGTCACGACGCTTCTGTTCGTTCATAAACTGCAAGGTACGCATATTATGAAGTCGGTCTGCAAGCTTTATGATTATAACTCTGATGTCCTCGCTCATAGCAAGAAGCATTTTTCTTACATTTTCTGCCTGCGTTTCCGCCTGTGTAGAAAGCGGAATTTTACCAAGCTTTGTAACGCCATCAACAAGTGCGGCTACCTCACTGCCAAAAAGCTCAGTTATATCTTCAAAGCTATATGATGTATCCTCAACAACATCGTGAAGAAGTGCTGCAATAATACTTTCTTTATCCATTCCCATTTCTGCAACAATTTTTGCAACAAGAACGGGGTGAATAAGATATGGCTCACCCGAGCGTCTTTTCTGGTCAGCGTGTGCTTTCTTTGCAAGCTGATATGCTTTATCTATCTGCTCAATTTCCTGCTCAGAAAAGCTTTTTTTCAAAATTTCAACAAGCTGAGAATAATATTCCTCAGGGGTATTAGAAAAAGCTTCTTCCATTTTAGGCATCTGTTTTTACACCTCTTTTTTACTAAATCTGCTCAAAATTTTGCTGTTTTCAAGATTTACTCTTTCAACATTTTCAGGTAAAGAAATTACATTATCCCTTTCCTCTAAAAGTCCAAGCTCAAACATAACATCAAGAGCAACTGCAACCTTACATAAGGTGCATTTTTCATCACCTATGCGATAGCAAAGCATTTTTATCGGATATTTCCAGCCTGCATTTGCTCTTATAAATTTATAAATTACTGCTATAACATCTCTGTTCGGCACAATTTGATTAAGCTCTTCCTCGCTGAATTCCTCAGCACGCTTATACTTTTCAAAAAGTCTGATAGAATTAAGACATTCGCTTTCATCTTCCTCGGACATTTTCAAATCCTTTATTCTTACCGAAACCTGAATTTCGCCCTTGAATTCGTTTGGAGAAATACAAACCGCAAGGTCAACCTTATCACCGACGACATAAGGAAAAGTATCGGCAGAGGTTGAAAACTTCAAAGCGGTTACAGAATTTCCGCCCTTTGAAAGCACAAGACGCAGATGCTTGCCGTTTGAAAGCGGTACAATTTCTTTGAGCGTCATACCATACAAGCCAAAAACAGGCTGAGGGTTATTCTGACCAAAGGGTTCAAGTCTACTGAGAATTTGCAGTATATCATTATTAACATACGCAGGGTTTAACTTGCAATCTAATTTAAGCGACGGAAACGGCATTTCCATTTTCTTCGCATAATCATTTATCGCTATACGGAATTTATCTATATTTTCATTTTTTAAGCCAAGTCCTGCTGCCAGAGTATGTCCGCCATAGCGTTGAAGTATATCCGAGCAGGACGATAATGCATCATAAAGCGAAAAGCCGTCTATACTTCTGCAAGAGCCTTTTGCCTCGCCGTTTTCACTTCGGCTGATAACAATAGCAGGTCTGCCATATTTTTCAACAAGCCTTGACGCAACTATTCCTATAACACCTGACGGCCAGTTTTCACCATCAACAACCATAACTCTGTCATATTCAATGCTCGGATTTTCGCTGAGCTTTTTATCAATTTCATTAACTATATTCTGTTCTGTTGCCTGACGCTTTGCATTATCCTCGTGAAGAATTTGAGCAATATCAAGTGCTTCATCTTCATTATCAGTTATAAGAAGCTTCAAGGCTCTCTCGGCAGAGCCCATTCGCCCAGCGGCATTTATTCTCGGTGCAAGCATAAAAGCAACCGTAGTTGAAGAAAGAGCTTTTCCTTCCAGACCTAAAATCTGCTTTAACGCTTTGACACCTGCTCTTTGAGATTTATTTAAAATTTCAAGTCCTTTTTTTACTATAATTCTATTTTCTCCAAGTAAAGAAACAATATCGGCGATTGTGCCTATTGCAACCAAATCAGCAAATTTTTCAAACAATTCTTCATCGTCGCCCTCAATGGCACATATAAGCTTAAAGGCAACGCCGACACCAGCGAAATCCTTGAATTCACTTGTGCAATCCTCACGGTGAGGATTAACAACAGCAACACATTCAGGCAATATATCGCCTGCAACATGGTGGTCTGTTACAATAAGTTCAATATCATTTTCTCTGCAATACTTTGCTTCTTCAACTGCACTTATACCATTATCAACTGTAACGATAAGCTTAACGCCCTCGGCTTTCAGTTCATCAATCGCTTCTTTGTTAAGACCATATCCATCATCTTCTCTGTCAGGAATACGGTAAATTACATCTGCACCCTTTTCTTTAAGGTAAGAGTACAAAACAGCCGTTGCAGTAACGCCGTCAGCATCATAGTCGCCATAAACAGCAATTCTTTCAAATTCATCAATGGCGTACTGAATTCTGTCAACCGCCTTATCCATATCAAGAATATCAAAGGGATTTGAAAGAACAGAGTCCTGTGCGAAAAAATCAGTTATATCTTCATCAGTTGATATTCCTCTTGAAACAAGCAACAACGCTTCAAGAGGGTCAAGATTATGTTGTTCTGCAATAGTTGCCGCAAGTTCTTTATCCGTCTGGGCAACAACCCATTTTTTATAATTCAAAAAGACGACCTCTTTCATAACTTCAAAACTTTCAAAGCTTTTAAATACTATTCATAATATTTTAGCATTTTTCAGCACACAATTCAATGTTTTTAAATAAAAAACACAGCCCTGTTTTAAAACAAGACTGTGTTTGAAATATTAAGCTTTTATTACTTTACGAAATAAAGTATAAGTGAAACGGCAAGTGAAAAAATAAAGAAGAAAACAGCAACCCATTTTGTTATTCTTTCAAGCTTTGCTTCAATTGAGCGACCCTTATGCTTATCAAAGAAAGTTTCAGCACCGCCTGCAATAGCACCTGAAAGACCTGCCTGACGGCTCTGCTGCATAAGAACAAGAATAACAATAAGAATTGATGATAATATAAGAACTGCACCGAAAATAATTTGTAATGCTGTCATAATTTTATTTCCCCCTAAAAATTAAGTATATACATACTCTCTGAATAATCTACCTATGAATTTTATCACAAATACTTTTTAATTGCAAGATTTTTTTTAAAATAAGAATAAAAATAATGATTAAAGCACTTTTTTTCTTTATTTTATGAATAATTAAAAACAAAATACAAATTATATTATCAGCGGAAAAGTTTAATAAAACAATAGCGTTTGCAGCTTCTCCGCCTTGTTTGTGCGGAGAAGTCTGCCAAACAAAAAGGATATGGAGTAATAATTCCATATCCTTAATTTTTTATAAAACCATAGATAAAAACTCTTTAAGTCTTTCACTTTTCGGTGCGTTGAAGAATTCTTCTGGCGGGGCCTGTTCAATAATTTTTCCTTTTTCCATAAACAACACCTTTGTTGCAACCTCTTTTGCAAAGCCCATTTCGTGAGTTACAACAACCATTGTCATTCCTTCTTTTGCAAGCTCCTTCATAACTTCAAGAACTTCACCTACCATCTCAGGGTCAAGTGCAGAGGTCGGCTCGTCAAAGAGCATAACATCAGGGTTCATAGCAAGAGCACGCACGATTGCTATTCTTTGCTTTTGACCGCCCGAAAGCTGTGACGGATAAGCATTAGCCCTGTTTTCAAGACCTACTCTTTTCAAAAGCTCCATAGCCATTTTTTCAGCTTCTTGCTTTGTCTTTCCCTGCAACTTCATAGGTGCAAGAGTAAGATTTTTAAGGATAGTCATATGCGGAAAAAGATTAAAATGCTGGAACACCATACCCATACGCTGACGGTGCTTATCTATATCAACCTTTTTATCTGTAATATCAACACCCTCAAAGGTAACCTTGCCGTTTGTAGGCACTTCAAGAAGATTAAGGCAACGCAAGAAGGTCGATTTACCCGAGCCTGACGGTCCGACAACCACAACAACCTCGCCTTTATAGATTTCTTCGCTTACTCCGTTAAGTGCGTGAAGGTCGCCAAAATGCTTTTCAAGATTTTCAACCTTTATAAGAAGCTCTTTATCGTTCATTTTTACGCAACCTCCTCTCAAACACTTTGAGAATATATGTAAGGATAAGAACAATAACAAGATAAATAACCGCAACAGTTATAAGCGGGAAGAATGCCTCGTATGTTCTTGAACGGATAAGATTACCTACATAGGTCAAATCTTTAAGTGCAACATAGCCAGCAACTGATGTTTCTTTGAGCAAAACTATAAACTCGTTGCCGAGTGCAGGCAAAACATTTTTAAGAGCCTGAGGCAAAATTATATGTATCATTGTTTGTGTATAGTTAAAGCCGAGTGAACGCCCAGCCTCAAACTGACCTTTGTCAATGGACATAATACCTGAACGGACAATTTCAGCAACATAAGCACCTGAATTTATACCGAAAGCAAGTACAGCCGCAACAATACCATTACGAAGTGAAGCAAAGATGATATAATACGCAATCATAAGCTGAATTACAACCGGCGTACCTCTTATAACAGTAATATAGATATTGCAGATAACATTGAGAACTTTGAGGATATAGTCGCTGAAATGCGAACATTTTTTGTCTTTGAGAAGCTTATCGTGAGAAGCACGAATAGTCGCAACTATAAAGCCAAGCACAACGCCGAGAATAACTGCAAAACAACTTATTTCAAGAGTAACACCCAAGCCTTTTAAAAGCTGTATG
>JAILBY010000146.1 GCA_024680655.1 Clostridiales bacterium
CGAAAGGGTGGTTTTTATGGCAAATACAATCAGTAGTTATGCATCAGTTTATAATTATTATTATAACACTTCTTCAAGGGCACAAAACTCGGTTTTGAACTATGGTTGGCCAAGCAGTACAAAAGGCAACTTATCAACCTCCTTCAATAACTCGATATCAACAGACTTTTTAAACAACACATCTTCTTATTCTGTTTATAAGACAAAGGGATACAGAAACTTAACAAAATCTCTTTATCAGAATCAGAAATTTGATACCAAAACAAACAATACTGCCGCTACTTCTTATAAGGCACTTGAAACAGCTACCGCTGACCTTAAAAAGAGTGCAAAGGCTTTATCAGCAAGTGACAACTTCGCTACTGATAAGGATGACAAAATTGACAAGCCAAAGCTTGCTAAATTAGCTGAGGAATTTGTTGAAAATTATAACAAGACAGTTAAGAATTCTTCAAATGTTGAAAATCTCAACTCTCTCCAAAGAACAAAGTTCCTTATCAATGATACTAACGCTAACAAGAATTTGCTTTCAAAGGTTGGTATTACAATAAACAAGGATGATACTCTTTCCATTGACAAAGAGAAATTCAGCAAAGCAAACGACTCTGATATAAAGACTTTGTTTGAGGGCAATTACTCTTATGCTTCAAAGGTTGAAAAAGAGTCTGATTCAATAAACAAGATTGTTGAAAAAGAAATGAATGCAAACAAGAAGAGCTATCAATATCAATACACAAACGGCTCTCTTCTCGATTATTCATTATAATCAAATCAATTTAAGCCGACCTGAAAAGGTCGGCTTTTTTGTTTGGTCTGTTTCATAATTATACGCAGTAAAAAAAACAAGGTCGATGAAAACCATCGCCCTTGTTGGTATACATAAATTGATATATTGACATCTAAGCAGTCTATTATTTTTTAAGTGCTACTGCTTTCTTCGCAGTTTCAACAATATGCTTTGCATCAAGTCCGAACAAATGAAGAAGCTCAACAGCAGGGCCTGAACGGCCAAAGGTATCCTCAACACCTACACGAAGAACTGGTACAGGAACAGTCTGACAAACAACCTCTGCAACAGCAGAGCCAAGACCGCCTATAATGTTATGCTCTTCGGCAGTAACTATAACGCCTGTTTTCTTTGCAGCCTCAATTATAGCCTCTTCATCAATAGGCTTAATTGTAGCCATATTTATAACAGCCGCACTGATACCCTCGTTTTTCAACTGCTCGGCAGCCATAAGAGCCTCGTTTACCATAAGACCTGTTGCGATAATTGTAACATCGTTACCCTCAACAAGCTTATTTGCCTTTCCGATTTCAAAAGAATAGTTATCATCAAAAATTCTTGGAACAGCAAGTCTGCCAAAACGAAGATACATAGGACCTTCTGTTGCAGCAGCGGCAAGAACAGCCTTTTTTGCTTCTATATCATCAGCAGGGTTAATAATAACCATACCAGGAATAGTTCTCATAAGAGCAATATCCTCACAGCACTGATGACTTGCACCGTCCTCACCTACTGAAATACCAGCGTGAGTTGCACCGATTTTAACATTAAGATGCGGATAGCCTATTGTATTTCTAACCTGCTCAAAGGCTCTGCCAGCGGCAAACATAGCAAAAGAGCTTGCAAAAACAACATGACCTGTTGCAGCAAGACCGCCTGCTACGCCCATAAGGTTAGCCTCTGCGATACCAGCATTATAAAACTTTTCAGGGAACTTTGCCTTGAAAACGCCTGTTTTAGTAGCGGCAGCAAGGTCAGCATCCATAACTATAAGATTATCCATTTTAGCACCTAATTCAAGAAGTGCCTCGCCATATCCGTCACGGGTGGCGTGTTTGATTACATCTGCCATACCTTATGCCTCCAAATCCTTTAACTGATTATTTAATTCTTCCATAGCTACCTTATACTCTTCTTCGTTAGGTGCTTTACCGTGCCAACCGCAAACATTTTCCATATAGCTTACGCCCTTGCCCTTGACTGTTTTTGCGATTATAGCAGTCGGCTTGCCCTTACATTCACGAGCCTTTTTGAAAGCAGCTTCTATTTCGTCAAAGTTATGACCGTCTATATTTATAACATTCCAGCCGAATGCTACAAACTTTTCATCGATAGGATATGAAGAATTAACTTCTTCAAGAGTACCGTCAATTTGAAGATTGTTGTTATCAACAACAGCAACAAGATTATCAAGTTTTTTTGCAGAAGCAAACATAGCTGCCTCCCAAACCTGACCTTCACCTATTTCGCCATCGCCCAAAACCGTATAAACTCTGAAATCCTTTTTGTCGTGCTTTGCACCAAGTGCCATACCAACGGCTGTTGATATGCCCTGACCGAGTGAGCCTGTGCTCATATCAACGCCAGGAGTCATCTTCATACTTGGATGACCTTGAAGCATAGAATCGCTTTTACGAAGAGTTTTTATTTCATCAAACGGGAAAAAGCCCTTCAACGCCAAAGCACCATAAAGAGCAGGTGCTGTATGTCCTTTTGAAAGAACAAAACGGTCACGGTCAGGATTCTGTGGATTTTTAGCGTCAACATTCATTTCAACAAAGTACAGATAAGTCATAATATCTGATACAGACAATGAACCGCCCGGATGTCCTGACTTAGCGTTAAAAGTGCCTTCAATAACACCCATTCTTACTTTGCAGGCGTTAATCTGCAATTCTTTTTTTAATTGGTTATCCAATTAAAAACACCTCCATATTTTTTCTGTATTAAAAAGTTTATTGTTCATATGGTTTAAGAATTTTAAGAAAATCTGTAAAATATTGCGGTAACTCGCTTTTTATTTCTATATATTCCTTAGTTCTCGGATGAATAAAGCCTATAAGTCCAGCGTGAAGGCATTGTCCGCCCAAGCTTGTTATAACCTTTGACGGTCCATATACCTCGTCGCCAGCAAGCGGGTGTCCCATATAAGACATATGCACTCTTATCTGGTGCGTTCTTCCCGTTTCAAGCTTCAATTTTATATGTGTAAAATCTTTATATTCCTTAATAACTTCATAGTGAGTGACAGCAGGCTTTGAGTTTTTGTAAACAACTGCCATCTGCTTTCTCTTTGTCGGGTGACGACCTATTGGCAAATCAACAACGCCTGACGGCTCTTTAAAATGCCCATAAGCCACTGCCTGATATTCTCTTGTGAAGCTATGCTCTTTAATCTGCAAGGCAAGAGAATTATGTGCTATATCATTTTTAGCAACTATAAGCAAGCCGCTTGTATCCTTATCAATTCTATGGACTATTCCAGGTCTGATAACACCATTTATACCCGAAAGACTATCCCCACAATGATAAAGCAAAGCGTTTACAAGAGTACCGTTATAATTGCCAGCCGCTGGATGAACTACCATTCCCTTAGGCTTATTGACAACAAGTAAATCATCATCTTCATAGCGAATATCAAGAGGTATATTTTCAGGCTCTGCAACAAGCTCTTTTGGTTCAGGTATCTTTACGCAAACCTTATCCCCTGCGTTCACCTTTGCACTTTTATTTACTGTTTTGGAATTAACGCTGACACCGTTTTCTTCAAGAATTTTAACGCAAGCGTTTCTTGACATATCAGCAACCATACAAGAGATTACCTTATCTATTCTTTGACCTGAAAGCTCTTCGGGTACAGAAAAAATCAACGCATCAACCATCTGTTTTTTCCGCCTCGCCGTCTGTTTTCACAGCAGAGTTTTCTTTCTTTTCTTTATATTCCTTTATCAAAGAATATATAAGATAGCCTACAAGCATACACGCACCAACAGTAATAAGGCAATCGGCAAAATTAAATACAGGGAAATCCATAAAATCGGTTTTTATGAAGTCAACAACATAACCTCTGAAAACACGGTCAATAAGATTACCCAAACCACCTGAAATAACAAGCGATATGCTGATACATTCAAACTTGGATTTTATTTTATTGAAAGCAACAAGATAGATACCTGCTATTATAACAATGAAAGTGATGATACTCAAAATAACAGTACCATTTTGCAAAACGCCAAAGGCAGCACCACGGTTTTGCAAATAAGCAAAACTTATAAAGCCTTTTATAACGCCACTACTACCTATCGGTTTAAGCCAAACCTCCATTATTATTTTTATAAGCTGGTCAATAACTGCCAAAAGTGCAATCACTATCAGGCACAACGCTTGGAACATCAATTCACCTCATACAAAAGGAATAAGCTTATTATTTTCTCTTGAAAAATCCAAAAGGCTTATCCTCTTCCTCTTCTTCATCATCATTGAAAATATCGTAATCAGAGTTAAACTTAACATTTGAATCAG
>JAILBY010000158.1 GCA_024680655.1 Clostridiales bacterium
CCTCAAATACAGATATAGATTATAATAATAAACTTACTATTGGTAAAAATATTGCATATTGGATTTCGCCGTCTTGTGAATACACTACATCAATACCAAATGCAAAAAATAGGATTATGTATCCTTCTGGAATGTCTAATCCAATAATTTTGTGGAAAACAAATGTAAACTCTGATTCTAAAATGGATTTTTACCAATATTATTCAAATGATACTGTAAACGCATATGCAATGTGTTTTAGAAAAAATAGTAATGGAGTTTACTATAATTGTACATCGCAAAAAGATTCGTATGATTGGGTTTATGGTGAAATCTACATAAACGATAGAGCAATGAACTCATATTCAAATAATGTAAGAGAAATAATAATTATGCACGAAATGTTACATGTATATGGTTGCAAAGATATTAATAATCCAAATTCCATTATGCACTATAATAATGCATATTTTTCAACTAAGGTAAACGGATTAACTTCTGATGCAAACCAAGTATTAAACAATAAATACAATTATTGATGAAAGGATAATTATATGAATAACAAAAAAATTTTTTATACTGTTTTATCTTTCGCTTTGATTTTGGTTATAGGTATAGGTACAATTACTGCCTTGCATTTAACGGACAAAAAGGCAACTTCAATCAACACAACTAATCAAACAACAGGCACCACAAGCTCTGCTGTTGAAAACAAGGATATTCTTTTTGTGAGCGAAGTTTCACCCAACTGGTCACTCGACCCAACAGATATAACCGCTTTGATAAACGAAAAAAATAATGAAAAAATAATTGTTAAAGCAATTGTAAAAAGCATTGAAAAGGCTGATTTTTTAATCAATGGCTCGGGTGTACCTGTAACACCTTACAAGGTTGATATAACAAAGGTTTACAAAGGAAATATAGAAGAAAAATCTATAACAGTCTGCCTTAATGGTGGTGATGTCCTTATAAAAGATGTTATAAACGGCATTCCTGAAAGCTCTGCTAAAAAAATGGGACTTGATAGCCTTAGTGAAGAAGATAAAAACAACAAATATATTTCCTATAAAATGGCTGACTCCGACGCTAATCTTTCTGTCGGTGAAGAATATGTTTTTATTCTGACTAAACAGGATGGTTTTTATTTGTCCTCTTGCGGTGGTTATGGCGTTTTTGAGGGAAATACAAATTCTGATGAATTATCTGATTACAAAAATATAATTTCAGGCAAAAATTTTGACGCAAAGATAAATTAAAAATATTTTAATTTATAAAAAGAGCAGAGATGATTTTATCACCTCTGCTCTTTATTATTGCTGCCAACGGGCAAAGCCTTTTGTTTGCTCTTTGTTCAATAAAAAACTTCTTTTTAATTTTCCCTCTTTGTTACAAGCAATCTTGAAGCGTTGAGAACTGCTATAATCGTAACGCCAACATCTGCAAAAACTGCCGCCCACATATTAGCAATACCCATAGCACCCAAAATAAGCACTGCTATTTTTACTATAATTGCAAAAGCGATATTTACTCTTGTTGTTGTCATCGTCTTTTTGAAAAGAGCTATTGCCTTTGTAAGCTTTAAAGGATTTGAATTTGTAAGGATAATATCCCCTGCCTCAATAGCCGCATCTGTACCAAGTCCCATAGCAACCCCTATATCAGCCGTTGCAAGTGACGGTGCATCGTTTATACCGTCACCCACAAAAACAGTCGTTCCGCTTTCACGCTGAATATTCGCAACCATATCTATTTTATCCTCTGGTAAAAGAGAAGAATAATATTCATCAATACCGCATTGTTGAGCAACTTCCTTTGCCGCTTTTTCATTGTCGCCCGTAAGCATTACTATTCTCTTTATACCAAGCTTTTTCAGCTCTGAAACAGTTTTAGGTGACTCCTCTCTCAATTTGCCCTCAATCTTAATTGAGCCCATAAGCTTTGAATTTTTTGCAACATATATTTCAGCCTCTTTTACGCCCGAAATGTCAATGCCGTTTTCTTCCATAAGTCTTTTTCCGCCGCAAAGAATTTTATCATTTCCAAGAGTTATGGAAGTACCTCTTGCCTGAATTTCGCTGAAATCCTTTATCTTGCTTTCATCAACCTCGCCATACGCTTCAACTATTGCATTTGAAATCGGGTGAGAAGAAAAATGCTCTGCATAAGCGGCTGCTTCAAGCAACTGCTGTTGAGTTGTAGCCTCAGACGGATTTAACTCTTTTACTATAAATTCATCTGTTGTGAGTGTGCCTGTTTTATCGAAAACTACCGCCTGTGCCTTTTCAAGCTTTTCAACATACGCTCCGCCCTTTACAAGAATACCTTTTTTTGAAGCTGCACCTATTCCTGCAAAGAAAGAAAGAGGAACAGAGATAACAAACGCACAAGGGCAAGAAGAAACAAGGAAAACTAATGCTCTGTGAATCCACTCAGCCGCATCTCCGTTGAAGAAAAATACAGGTATTGCAACCAAAAGAGCCGCTGAAAGAACAACTATCGGCGTATAGTATCTTGCAAACTTCGTTATTATTCTTTCTGATTTGCCCTTTGCCTTTGAGGCATTTTCAACCATATCAATAATACGGCTTGCAGTCGAGTCCTTAAAAGTACTTGTAACCTCAACAAGCAAGGCTTCGTTTGTGTTTATCATACCGCTGAGTACAGTATCGCCCACGCCCTTTTCAACAGGTATGCTCTCACCCGTTATTGCAGAAGTATCAAGATTTGAACAGCCTTTTATTATCTTGCCGTCAAGAGCAACTCTTTCAAATGGCATAACTGTTATTATGTCGCCCTCTTTTATCTGCTCTGCTGCCACTTTCTCAATGCTTCCGTCAGCCTTTGTGAGATTTGCAGTGTCAGGTCTTATCTGCGAAAGCTCTTTTATGGACTTTTTAGAACGATTTATTGCATATTCCTCTAACATTTCGCCAACTCTGAAAAACAGAACAACTGCCGCCGCCTCTGTGAATTCTGTTAGAGCACACGCAGATATAACAGCAATCACAAGTAAAATATTTTCTCCGATTTTCTTTGATTTCAACTCCTCAAATGCTTCAATGAAAATCGGTACTGCCGCAACTGCTATTGAAAGAATAAGCAAGATATAAACTATTCCTGCTTTGAAAAACGGAAGAAAGGAAACTGCAAAAAGTATAAGCCCTGAAATCAATGAAATTTTTTCAAAGCGTTCTGCTCTTTCGCTTTTTTCTTCTTCACCGTGACAATGGCTACAACAATGGCAGCCTATTTCTTCTTCGTGAGAATGATTATGCTCGTGCCCATGTGTATGCTCGTGTTCGTGAGAATGTTCGTGGCTGTGCATTGTTTCTTTCTTTAACATTTCATCATTCATTTGGAGCACCCTTTCTGTGTAAAATGTGTTCAAGTCCAAGGTCAAAAATAAGCTTTATATGTTCATCATCAAGAGAATAATAAATAGTTTTTCCATCTCGCCTTGGTTTTACAAGTCCAGCAGATTTTAAAATTCTGAGCTGATGCGAAATCGCACTCTGTCCCATTTCAAGAAGCTGTGCTATATCGCATACGCAAAGCTCTGAATTGAGCAAAGCACTTACTATATTTATTCTTGTGCTATCACCAAACACCTTGAAAAATTCTGACAAATCATATAAATCGTCAATGCTCGGCATAGCATTCTTTATTTTTAAAAGACTTTTTTCGTCTTTGCCGTTGAAGTTTTCTTCAATTATTAAATTATCCATAATTTCGCCTCCCTATATTGAACATATGAATAACTGTTCATATGTTCAATATTATAATATTCTCTATTTTTCAAATTGTCAATAGTTTTTTCAAAAAAAATAAAGCAACGGACAAAAAATGTCTGTTGCTTTTAATATGGAGCGGATGACGAGGCTCGAACTCGCTACCTCCACCTTGGCAAGGTGGCGCTCTACCAGATGAGCTACATCCGCATATATGTTATGTGACGGTGATTATTTTATCATAGACCTTTGGTTAAGTCAAGATTTTTCTTTTTAAAAAAATATTGCCGAAATTATGCTGAAAAAAACTTAAATATTTGAAAAATAAGAATAATGAAATAATTTTCTTTTTATATTATAATGTTATGGCACATTAAATTTTGATTAGGTTGTGGATTTATGGATTACAAAATAAACCCGAGTGCTTTCAGTGCTATATTCCCTGTCCCAAGCAGTGTAGTGGACGAGCATATACGGCTTGCAGGTGCAGTTCAGCTCAAAACACTTCTCTGCCTTTTAAGGCACGCAAACGAGGAATACGGCGTTGACGATATAAGCAACGCTCTCGGTCTTGATAAAGCAGATATAATAGACGCTCTGCAATACTGGATACAGCTCGGCATAATCACAAGAGAAAATGGAAAAGACTCTGAAAATGTGGTTATAGCTCCCGTTATCAATAAAACTGTTGAAGAAAAAACTATTGAAGCGGCAGAAAAGAAAGAGCTTAATCCTATCGCTATTGCAAAGCCTACTCCCGAGGAAATTTTAACAAGAGTTAACGAAAGTAAAGAAATCGCTTATCTCTATAACGAAGCCCAGATGAAGCTCGGCAGAACAATAGGCTATGCCGACCAGTCGTCGCTTCTTATGATGCACGACCAGTACGGTTTACCCGTTGAGGTTATCATTATGATAATAGGCTATGCCGTAAGTCAGGGCAAAAATTCAATCAACTATATTTTAAAAATCGGCAAGGACTGGGGAGAAAAGGAAATTGACACCCTCGAAAAAGCCGAGGAAAGAATCAAGGAGCTTACCGCTTGTCAGGGCTTATGGGTTAAATTTAAAGAATATACGGGCATATCCACCCCGAAGCCGACTGCAAAGCAAACAGAATTCCTTATGCGTTGGAATGTTCAGCTCGGCTATGGAATTGATATGATTTGTATGGCTTATGAAGAAATGGCAAACCATACCGACAAAATAAGCTTCCCTTATATAGACAGAATTATAACAAGCTGGTATGAACAAGGCTTACATACAAAGCAACAGGTTGAACGGTATACAAATGAATACAAATTAAAAAAGCAGACTTCAAATCAGACAAAGGCAAAAAAATCTGAGGCTTCTTACGACCTTAACGAATTTAACAAACAGATGTACTCTGTTCCGCAATACAAAAAGGAGGGCTGACAATGGCTTACAGCGAATCGGTTTACGAGCGTGCAAAAAAAGAACTTGAAAAACGCAGAGCAACCGCTCAGGCTGAAAGAGATTTAAGACATTCTAACCTTATTTTAAATCACCCTGAGATAGTTGAACTTGAAAAGCAGATGGCAAACGCTTCACTTGAACTTATAAGGTCAGCCGCACAAGGCAAAAAGGTTGAAATTCAACGCTTGAAACAGCAGAGTCTTGACGCCCAGGCAAAAAGGCGTGAAATTGTTGTCAGCGAAGGCTATCCCGAAGATTATCTCGATATACCTTATTCTTGCAAAAAGTGTGAGGATACGGGCTTCATTGACGGAAGAATGTGCGATTGCTTTGAAAAAACACTTAAAGCAATTTCTTATGCAGACCTTTGCAAAATATCTCCCGTTAAAAAATCAGGCTTTGAGGATTTCAAAATAGAACTTTATCCGAGTGACCTTGACGAACACGGCGTTTCACCAAGGAAACAGATGAACGATATTGCAACCTATTGTATCAACTACGCAAATGATTTCAGTTTATCTTCACCAAGCTTACTTTTTTCAGGCAAAACGGGGTTAGGAAAAACTCACCTTTCACTTGCTATTGCAGACAAGGTTATTGACAAGGGCTATAATCTTATCTATGGCTCTGCTCAGAATTTGCTCAATAAGGTCGAAAACGAACATTTTGGCAGAGGCGATAGCAAAACTGAAACGCTCGACAAAATGCTTGACTGCGATTTACTTATACTCGATGATTTAGGTGCTGAATTTTCAACACAATTTACTGTTGCGACAATATACAACATAATAAACAGCCGTATGCTTACCTCTTTGCCAACAATAATAAGCACAAACCTTAATCCTCAGGAATTAGAGGACAGATATACCGAGCGTGTAACTTCAAGAATTATAAGCTCATACATTCCTCTTATGTTCTGCGGTAAGGATATAAGGCAGATAAAAAAGAATATATAAAGAAAACATAATAAAACATAAATAAAGCCATAGCACTTTAACTCAAAGTGTTATGGCTTTTGGTTTGTTTTTTTCTGATAACAGGATTAGGTTCAAGCAATAACGCTTTCCAATTCTCTGGAAAGCCTATCAAAGACAAATCAATAAATGGTTCAAATTTTTCAATAATAGCGGATAGCTCAACTAAAAAGCTCTCTTTCCATTTTCTTGAATCATAATACAAAAACTTTAAGACCAATATATAATCAAAAATTTTTCGATTTAAATTGTATGGAAAATCTAATGGAGTTATCGGTTGAGAAGGAAAATCATAATTGTATATCCTTGAATAATGAGCACATTAATTTCTTAATTCTGTAAAGCATTTAAGCCAATTGCTCAAATTTTTATCAGTAGTATTATATAATTCTTTTGCGATTTTTTTCATATCAACTCTCTGCATATCACTATAAAAAAATGAAAGCTGACTAACAGTAAACAATTCGATAATCACCCAAACAGGAAATTTGCCACCATAAGAATCAATATGATGTCTAACGGCTGGCTTGTTTTTGTTCCTGTTTATATCTTCTTGTATTTTCCTCATAAAAACTTCGTGATTATGATGTTTATTAAAATTTTCTTCTCGCTCATAGCCTAAGGCTCCATATTTATGAGCGTGATAATATGATAGTTGAGCACGCAACATAATTTCAATTTCTTCAATAGCTGAATATAAAAGATGTCTTAATTTTCTATCAAACTCATATGTCTGATACACATTGTTAAAGGTTGTGCCCTCTAAACATTTTTCATTATGGTCTTTATAGGGCAAGAAATAAGCAGTCAATCTATAATAATTGATTTGTTTTAACACATCAGTTGCCCAATTTTCATCTGCTATTATACAGCCCCGTTCTTCAATTTTCTTCAATTGTTCTTCAAAAGTCAAAGCAGGTTTAATAGGCTTTATGTTTTCATCTTTTTCACACATCTTAAAATATCTCCAAAAAAAATCTCCCACTGGGACACATGCAATAAATGCAGAGGTGCGGGGAGTCTTATCAATAATATTATATCACATTTTTTTGCAAATGCAACAAAAAGTTAGAAAATATAAACCGTCTAATAAATTGAAACTATACCGCTTTGTTTTATTAGATATTTTTTTCATCAAACTTTATCATATTTTCTTTCTTTGCCTCGGGCAAATCTCTATAATAAAATGCCTTTGGTGTAGGGTGAGTTCTTGTCTTCCAAAGTTCTTCTGCTTTTGGAGCCCATTCTTTTGCAAAATGCTCACATCTTGCACAAAGAGTATTAACATCCTCAGGGCAAAGCATATCCGTTGACTTTGCACCCGTACGCTCAACCATCTTGCGTAAATATTCGGGATTTTCGAGCATAGGGCAAGGTCTTAAATGGTTATCATTAAACGGCTGATTATGATAATAGGACATAAACAACGGACTTTGCAACGCTTCAAGGATAGTCTTTTCTCTGATATTTGAGTCAGAATAATGTATGAATACGCAAGGCTCCATATCGCCGTTTGAATTGATATGGAAATAATTTCTTCCGCCTGCGATACAACCGCCGACATATTCAGCGTCATCCTGAAAATCAAAGGTGAAAATAGGCTTACCCGTCTTTTTATCACGGCATTTTTTCATCCAGCCGTACATAAATTCACGCTGTTCAGGTGTAGGTACAAGCTCAACATCAGCAGCCGAACCAACGGGCATATAGTTGAAATAGAAGCCGTACTTCGCACCCTTTTCTATCATCAAATCAATAAACTCGTCCGAGGTTACCTTTTCAAGATTTGCTCTTGTGTAGCAAACAGAAATACCGAAAAGAAGTCTGTTTTCTTTGAGCAAATCCATAGCCTTTATAGCTCTTTCATAGACATTTTCGCCACGACGCATATTAGTTGATTCAGCGTCACCCTCTATGCTTATAGCAAGGGTGATATTTTTTACTCTCTTCATCTCGTTGCAGAAATCCTGGTCAACAAGAGTAGCGTTAGTATATGCCAAAAAAGCACAATCTTTATTTTCTTCGCATAATTTTATAATATCATTTTTTCTTACAAGAGGCTCTCCGCCCGTAAACATATAGAAATGGACACCTAATTCCTTGCCCTGCTTTACGATATCTGCCATTTCCTCGTAGGTGAGGTTGCTTTTGTTTCCGTATTCAGCAGACCAACAGCCTTTGCACTTTAAATTGCAGGCACTTGTAGGGTCAAGCAAAATAATCCAAGGTATATTACATTTATATTTTTCTCTGTTCGCACGAACAACTCTTGTGCCTTCAACAACCGCTCCTATACCAAGAGCAAGACCAAGACCTTTGATAATTTCCTTGTCAACCTCTTTGATAATTCTAAGACCATACTGTCGCCAGATGTTTTCAGGGTCTTTTGCCCCTTGCTTAACCATTTCAAGCGATTTTGACGGAAAAACGCCTCTCATAAGGCTCTGCGACTTGTCAACAATCTTGTCAAGGTTAGCCTCGGGGTCTTTATCAATATATTTCAAAATTTTATCTACAACAAACCCTGCTGTTGCCATTTCAAACCTTTGCTTTAGTCCCATTTAAAAATTCCCCTTCATTTACAGCACAATATAATTATGATAATATATCCATTTTCATAAGTCAAGTATAGTCATATTCTAACTTTTGTAAACTTTTTGTTAAAAAAGGAGCGTTTCTTCCCGAAACGCCCTCTTTTGTTATTTTATTCCAAGCTGATTTGCAAGCTCGCTCGTTTCAAGTTTAAGCACCTTTGAAACGCCCTCTTCCTGCATGGTTACACCGTAAAGAACATCAGCCTCTTCCATAGTACCTCGTCTGTGTGTGATAAGGATAAACTGTGTATTATCAGTCATTCTTCTTACATACTGTGCGTAGCGGTTAACATTGACATCGTCAAGAGCCGCCTCAACCTCGTCAAAGATACAGAACGGAGTAGGTGATACCTTCATCATTGAGAAAAGAAGTGCTATTGCAGATAAACCTTTCTCACCGCCCGAAAGCAAATCTATATTCTGAATAGTCTTGCCAGGTGGCTGAACATTTATGTTTATTGCACATTCAAGAACATTTGACGGATCATCAAGTTCAAGCGAAGCCTTACCACCGCCGAATAACTCGACAAAGGTCTGCCCGAAGAGATGATTTATATTGTTAAACTGTTCTGTAAAGCGTTGTGACATCTGCGAAGTCAAATCTTCAATAAGCTTGTTCAATTCATCTCTTGAAGTTTCAACATCTTCAATCTGACCTTTCATAAACTCGTAACGCTCGCCGACCTCTTTATATTCTTCAATAGCGGCAACATTAACAGAGCCAAGGTCACGGATTGATGATTTAAGTTCGTTAAGTCTTCGCTGAGCCTTTGAAACATCTTCAATTTCAACTGCAACCTGCTCAGCGGCATATACTGTAAGCTCATATTCATCATAGAGCTTTTTAACTGCCGCCTCGTTATCCTCTGCCATAGCGTTTTTACGCTCTTCAAGTCTTGCAAGCTCAACGCTCAGTTTTTCACGCTCGGCAGATTTATTTCTTTCTTCCATACGGAGCTTTGAAATCTTACTTTCAAATTGAGTACGCTGTTCTATTATTTTTTCTATATCGCCCTTTGAAGACTCTGCTTTTTCACGAAGTTCTTTTATTGAAAGCTTTATATTTTCAATATTTTCATTGAGCTGAATGTTCTTCTTCTTATACTGCTCAATTTCATCGTCAAGCTCTGCAAGTCTGTCATTGTGACCTGATTTGCGTCTGTTAAGGCTTTCTATAAGTTCATTCTTTGCTGAAATATCCTTCTGGAATTCAACAATATTCATATTTATCTTTGCACAATCAGAATTCAATTCATCTCTTTGTGCGTTAAGAGTATCTCTGCTTGTTGCAAGGTCAACGCTCTCTGCTTCAAGCTCCTGCAACTGTGCAGTAAGAGTATCAATGTTGCCTTGTGCCTTTGTGGCAGAAACTTCAAGCTTTTCAAGTCTTGCCGAAGAAGTTTCTTTTTCTTCAATAAGCTCGTCAAGTGAGCCAAGTGCCGTTTCAAGCTGACCGCTTATAAGTGTCAAATCACTTTCACGGCGGATTTTATCTTCCTGTGCTCTTGTAAGGTCTGCCTGTGTGCCGTCCAAATCAGCCTGAACTGCGGACAATGCCTCAACTGCCGCCTTATAGCTTTCTGAAATTATTTTAAGCTTCTGCGAATCAGCTTCAACTTGATTTTTAAGCTTATCAATCTCGTTGCTTCTGCTGAGAATACCAACATTCTGTGCTCTTGAACCACCTGTCATTGAACCGCCTGCATTGATAATCTGACCATCAAGCGTAACAATTCTGAATCTATTTGAATATTTCTTTGCAATAGCAATAGCACAATCAATATCTTCAACAACGGCAGTTCTGCCAAGCTGTGATTTAATAATCTGCTTGTACTTTTCATCGCAAGCGACAAGATTTGCCGCTATATCAATATAGCCGTCACAATCATCAAGACCGCTTTCGTTCAACTCCTTGCCCTTAATTGCAGTAATCGGCAAAAAGGTTGCTCGTCCGCCCTTGTTTTCTTTCAAATAGTTAATTGCTCTTTTTGCATCGTTTTCGCTGTCTGTAACAACATTCTGAATAGCCGCACCAAGAGCCGTTTCAACTGCAACAGAATACTTTTCCTTTACTGTGATAAGTTGAGAGATGGGACCGTGAATTCCTCGGAGAGTTCCTCTGCCAGCCTCACGCATAACGACCTTAACGCTGCCTGAATAGCCTTCCATATTCTTTTCCAAATCTTCAAGAATACGGATTTTATCGTTCTTCTGTGCAACCTCTCTGGAAAAGTCACTTTGTTCTTTTTGTAACTTTTCAGCCTTTTCCTTTCTTGATTGAAGTCTTAAAGAGTAGCCAGAAAGAGCATTTGAAAGCTGTGATACAAGCTCCTCTGTTTCTTCAAGAGCCTTTTTCGCCTGAGTCTTTTTCTCCCTTAAATCGTTGAGAGTTTCTTCTCTTGACGACAAGATATTATTTATAGTTTCAACTCTTGCGTTTATTTCTTCAATAGAGGAATTAACCGTTGAATACTCAACTCTGTGGTCTGAAATTTTAAGATTGAGAGCGTTTATTTTTTCGTTGAGAGCACTCTGCTTTTTGTCAAGCTCCTCGTTTTTGCCGACAATATCGTCCATACCAACACTTGCTCTGTCAAGCTCCGTCTTTTTCAGTTCAATCTCTTTTTCAATAGCCTTGATTTCAAAGGACGCTTTTTCAATCTGTTCGTCAAGGTGCTGATTTGTGTCACTTTGTATCTCTTTATCCTTATTGATACGCTCAATAGTTTCGTTGTTATGTAAAATTGAGGTTTCATTAACAGCAATCTCGCCTTCAAGTCTTGTTGCCTGCTCCTCAACCTCGGAAGTACCTCGGCGGATTTCATCAATCTGACCTGTGAGCGACTGAATATTTGCTTCAATTTCTTCAAGCTTTTTCTCTATTTCGCCCTCGCTGTCCTCAGCCTCTTTATATTGATTTCTTGCAGTTTCTATCTTGTGTTCCTGCTCTCTTAAACTTGCCTTTGTTTTGTTTATAGTATTAAGCCAAAGACCGATTTCAAGTTCTTTTTTCTCCTCTGCAAGAACCAAAAACTTCTGTGCTTTTTCGCTCTGCACTTTAAGAGGGCCTACTCGGCTTTCAAGCTCCTGCAAAATATCACGGAGCCTCACAAGATTTTCTTCTGCCTGTTCAAGTCTTCTTGTAGCGTCTGCTCGTCTGTAACGGAAGTGTGAAATACCTGCCGCCTCGTCAAACATATCTCTTCTTTCGTTTGACTTTGAGGAAATCATATCTGCAATTTTACCCTGGCTGACAAGTGAATATCCGTCCTTACCAAGACCTGTATCCATAAAAAGTTCGTATAAATCTTTAAGTCTGACAGTAGCACCGTTTATAAGATATTCACTTTCGCCCGAACGATAGTATCTTCTTGTAACGCTTACCTCTTTTTCATCTCTTTTAAGAGAATGGTCGCTATTGTCAAGCTTTAAGGTTACTTCTGCAAAGCCCTGCTTTTTTCTCGTATCGGTACCGCTGAAAATAACATCGTCCATTTTTGCACCACGAAGGCTCTTGGTCGATTTTTCGCCCAAAACCCAACGCACCGCATCGGAAATATTACTTTTACCGCTACCGTTAGGACCTATAACGGCTGTCATTCCCTTGTCAAATTCAAGTGTTGTTTTGTCAGGGAACGATTTAAAGCCTTGCATTTCAAGTGATTTTAAAATCATTTCTTTAACTTCCTACTTCCTATTGAATAACTACTTCATATTTTTTTAAACAACTGTCGCTTTTTATCTTACAATCAAATCCCTCTGATTTTAAAGCCTCTATATTCTGCCTGTGCTGACCTGTCATAGCAGAAATCCCTTTCGGACAGACATAGATTATATGCTGCCCCTCGCTTATATCGTTTTTCTCAATATAAGCCTTTGCATTTTCATAGTATATTTTACTTTCGCAAAGCTCTCTGAAAGCAGGATGATATGCACCAGCAAGATAGCCTTCCTCAACATTTCCGCCAGAGTGAAGACCAAGACGGATAACATTGATATTGCTCTGTTCAAACATTTTCAAAAGCCTTGAACAAAGAAAAACAGCCTCATCAAGAGTCTGCGGTTTATACTTTCCCTCTTTATAGAGCCTTGCAAGAAAGGTGTTTTCTAAAACTACTGTCGGATAAATTCTTACGGTTGACGGTTTTATCTCTATTATCTTTTCTGCCGTTCTAACAGCACCCTCGTCATCATCACCGTAAAGCCCCGTCATCATCTGCAAGCCAAGTTCTATTGAGAACGATTTTATCATCTCAGAAGCTTCTTCAACCTGCTTTGCAGTATGCCCTCGCATATTCTTTTTGAGCACCTCGTCATTCATACTTTGTGCTCCTAATTCAAGTGCGGTAACGCCATATTCTTTTAGAATAGAGAGTATTTCTTCATTGATTGCATCGGGGCGTGTTGATGCTCTGATGCCTTTGAAGGTACCATCTTTTATGTACGGATAAGCCGCTTTTAAAAGGCTTATCATATAATCTCTTTCAATCGCTGTAAAGCTTCCTCCGAAAAAGGAAATTTCAGCACCAGAAGAATTTTCTCCCAAGCTTCTTTTTGCGATTTCAGCCGCTTCAATAACTTCCTGAGGCGTTGCAGTTTCAAGCTTGCCTGAAATTGTTTTTTGGTTGCAAAAAGAACACTGATGAGGACAACCCTGATGAGCAACAAAAAGTGCTATGTTTGAGTGTTTCAAAGTCCCATAAGGCTCAAAGCCTCGTGAGCCGCCTCCTGCTCTGCAATCTTTTTGCTTCTGCCCTCGCCTCTGCCGATAACATTTGAGTTGAGATGAACCTCAACAATAAAGTGTTTATCGTGGTCAGGACCACTTTCATTTATCAAAACATATTCGAGTTTTTCTTCTTTGTTTTTCTGTATTACTTCCTGTAAGGTTGTTTTGTAATCGTTAAACGAAGGCTTTACATGTGCTGCGTCCTGAACAAAACGCATAACAAAGGCCTTCGCCTGCTCAATTCCTCCGTCAAGAAAAATAGCGGCAATAACTGCCTCGAAAGCGTCGGCAAGAATTGACGGTCTTTCTCTTCCGCCCGTATGTATCTCACCCTTGCCCAAGAGCAAAAACTCGCCAAGCTCAATCTGTTGTGCAAAATTGAACAAAGACTGCTCACATACTGTTGCGGCTCTAATCTTTGTGAGTTCGCCCTCTGGTCTGTTTATGCTTCTGTAAAAATACTCTGCCGTAATAAAGCCAAGAACAGAATCTCCCAAAAATTCAAGCCTTTCGTTACAGGACTTCGGATTTTGCTTCTCATTTGCATAGGAAGAATGTGTAAGAGCCTGTATCAATAAATTTTCATTTTTAAAATTATACTGCAATTTTTCCTGCAATATTTTCAGATTTTCAGACATTATAATTCTTCTTCCTCGCTACTTTCGTCGTTTCCTATACCAACAACATTTTCAATTATATTTACAAATTCGCCTACTGAGGCAACATCTGTCACATCTTCATCATCAAGGCTTATATCAAACTCGCCCTCAACTGCAAGGACA
>JAILBY010000015.1 GCA_024680655.1 Clostridiales bacterium
GTCAATCGCACTGTTTATCGCTTTTATAACATTAGCGTTTGCAAGCACCGTACTTTTTGAATTTATGCCGACATAAACAAGATTATTAAGAACAACATCAGCCGTATTTGCGTTAATTCTTGAATACGAGCCAGAGCTCAAATCCTGAAAAGAAAAGCTTATATTGCCTATCTGCAAGGAATTTATCAAAGCCGTTGAATCTGAAACATTAACAAGATTTATCGACTGAATTTCAGGCGATATACCTCTTGAATTCAAAGAGTTAAATACAAGCTGATTTGTTGCGTTGTCAAAAACATATCTGCCTGAACCTATCGGCAAATCAGAGCCGTCTGCACTCTGTGCTTTTACTATCGGAAAGGTAAGGCAATTTTTAACTGCCGAGTCAGCATATTTCAATTTAAAGGTGATTGTTGAATCCTTTATAGTTGCCGAGGCAACATTTATAAGTGCATTTGCATAGTTAAGACTTGCCTTTGCCTTTGAAAAAGAATAGAGAACATCACTAACTGTCAATGCAGAGCCGTCACTGAATTTAATATCATTTTTGATTGTAACTGATATTGCACCGTTATTCATATCACTTGAAGCTGCTATAAGCTCTGATGCGTTATATTTTTCATCAAGGACATAAAGAGAATCATACATAAGAGTTGCAAGTGACTGATTATTTATACTCTTTGCATTGAACGGATTAAGACTATCCGTTGACGAATATGCAAGCTTCAAAATCTTATCCGACTCAACAATCGCCAAAGATGTATCTGTATATGCACTTGTTGTTTCTTCTGTATTGTTGTTCTTTTCTTTTTTCTTGCAAGAGCAAAGCAGGAAAACAAAAATCAAAACAAACACAACAGCTAAAACTGCTTTTAACCTTTTCAACTTAATTCCTCCGTAAGATAAGCTTAAACTATATTAACTCTTTCAACACTTATAGTTTTACCCGTTATCTTATCAATTTCAAAAATACAGCCATTGAGCATACAAGGTGTATCAGGGTTTAAAAATCTTACAGGCATATTTGTCCTGAGTTTTTCTATTGCAAGCTCAGGTGTAACGCCCAAAACAGAGTTTATAGGGCCTGTCATACCCAAATCAGTTATATAACCACTACCGTTGGGCAAAATCTGCTCGTCGGCAGTCTGAACATGTGTATGTGTACCAAACAATGCAGAAATCTGACCGTCAAGATGAAAGCCCAAGGCTCTTTTTTCTGCGGTTGTTTCTGCGTGGAAATCAATCAGAATAATCTTACAGCCCTCGTTTTTTGCAAGCTCAACCATACGCTCTGCACACATAAAGGGGTTTTCAAGATTTTCCATATAAACAACGCCCATAATGTTTATAACAGCCACCTGAACGCTGCCCATATCTAATATATACATACCCTTACCAGGATTGTTTTCATCATAATTTGCTGGTCTTATTAACGGGTGATCTTCTTCAAGATAATCGTATATCTCTTTTCTTCTGTAAACATGATTACCCGTTGTTATCAAATCAACACCGCTATTCAAAATATATTCTGCACTTGACGGTAAAATTCCGTTGCCTTGTGCTGAATTTTCTCCATTTGCTATAACAATATCTATACATTTCTCTTTTTTCAAAGATGGTAATTTTTCTCTTAAAAATTCACAGCCGTTTGTTCCGACTATATCACCTATTGTCAATATTTTCATAAAGAACTCCAAATATATCTTAAAAAACATATAAAGGGGGTACACATATTGTACCCCCCCACAATTTACTTTGCGTAATCAACCGCTCTGCTTTCACGAATGATATTAACCTTAATCTGACCGGGATACTCAAGTTCTTTCTCAATTTTCTGAGAAATTTCTCTTGCTATCAATGCCATTTTATCGTCAGTAATAACTTCAGGTTTAACCATAACACGAATTTCACGGCCTGCTTGGATAGCGTATGTACTGCTTACGCCGTCAAAAGAGTTACCGATTTCTTCAAGCTTTTCAAGACGCTTGATGTAATTTTCGATATTTTCTCTTCTTGCACCTGGGCGAGCAGCAGAAATAGCGTCAGCAGCCTGAACAAGACAAGCAACAACTGTTTTTGCTTCAACATCACCGTGGTGAGCCTGAATTGCGTGAACAACTGCTTCGTTTTCTTTATATTTCTTTGCGTATTCAACGCCAAGTTCTACATGAGAACCATCAATTTCGTGGTCAAGTGCTTTACCTATATCGTGCAAAAGACCTGCACGCTTTGCAAGCTTAACATCTGCACCGAGTTCGGCAGCCATAAGACCTGCAATATAGGAAACTTCAAGAGAATGATTAAGAACATTCTGACCAAAGCTTGTGCGGTATTTAAGCTTACCAAGAAGCTTGATAAGTTCAGGGTGAATACCATTAACACCAGCATCAACAACTGCACTTTCACCTGTACGCTTAATTGTAGCCTCAACCTCACGGCGAGCCTTATCAACCATTTCTTCAATTCTTGAAGGGTGAATTCTGCCGTCTGAAATAAGCTTTTCAAGAGATACCCTTGCGATTTCCCTTCTTACAGGGTCAAAGCAGGAAACTGTAATTGCCTCGGGTGTATCGTCTATTATAAGGTCTGCACCTGTAATTGTTTCAAGAGCACGGATATTTCTGCCTTCACGGCCGATTATGCGTCCCTTCATTTCATCGTTTGGTAAAGCAACAACTGAAACGGTTGCTTCTGCTGAATGGTCTGCTGCACAGCGTTGAATTGCAGTTGAAATAATTTCTCTTGCAAGCTGTTCCTGTTCATCTTTCGTTCTCTGTTCAAATTCAAGAATTTTGGCAGCCTTTTCGTGAGAAAGGTCTTCTTCAAGAGCTTTGAGCAAATAATCCTTTGCCTGCTCCTTTGTATAGCCTGAAATTTTTTCAAGCATATCAAACTGACTTCTTTTAACAGAGTCAACCTCTGCTAATCTTTCTTCAACCTGTTTAAGTTTTTCATCAAGAGTTTCATTTTTCTTTTCGAGTGTTTCTGTCTTTTTGTCTAAAGCTTCTTCTTTTTGAGTAATTCTGCGTTCCTGGCGAACAACTTCATTTCTGCGTTCACGAAGGTCACGCTCAGTTTCTGTACGGAGTTTATGGATTTCGTCCTTTGCCTCCAAAACAGCCTCTTTTTTCTGGCTTTCAGCCTGACTGATAGCCTGATTTACGATTCTGGCAGCTTCTTCCTTGGCAGAGCCTATCTTGGCTTCTGATGTCTTGCGTCTGTGAATACTGCCTATGATAAAGCCCAAAACGGCAAACAAAACTGATGCTACCGCTCCGACTATTATTGCGATTATAGTTGTTTTATCCAAAAAGTAATACCTCCTTTGCAATTTGATGTTTTTTAATTTGTTTAATCATCATAAAAGAAAAATTTAAAAATTTTAATAGAAAAACTAAAGCTTTACATTAGCGATTAAGGTATAATAGC
>JAILBY010000193.1 GCA_024680655.1 Clostridiales bacterium
GGTTTTGACAAAATTCAATGTGTTTTTAATAAAATTGACTGATTATATTGACTTTTTTTGTGCATAATCTTATAATTATCTTGTGGTATTTTCTTTTTTTTATACTTGGAGGTGGTATCAGTTATGGATGAAATTGTTAAAGCAAATATGGAAAAGCTTTTGCTGGGAAAAATCAACTATACTTCTCAAAATCTTGCTTCAAATATGCTTATCAAAAGATTACAACTAAAAGTTTTGGACAACCCTAACTGTATGAGCCAATGCCTTGATGAAATTGAAGCTTTTTCAAAAAAATACCCCAAAATTACGGCGGTTGATTTTGCAAAAATAGCTCAGTTATAATAAGGAGGTAAATTTATGTTTGTAACTTTAGATAAAGCAATCGATATGATTGAATCAGGTAAAATTTTGCATATTGCGGCAGACGATTCTTTACTTTCAAAGCTTCCAAAAGGAAAATGGATAGGCGGCACAACACCTTACTTCATTTCAGAAGAAGGCGGAATTTTCACGAAAGACAAGCTTTTTGTAAATGAATTTGATTTTGCAAAGGATTTCAGCGTTGCGGTTTATGGTAAATACAATGTGTTCCAGATTGTTGAAGAATGTTATGAAAATGGTCTTACTATGCTTATTATGCCTTTCGGTGCAGATGTAACCTCAAAATATGCAAAGGACGCACCTAATGTTGAGGAGCTTTTAATGCACCCTACGGTTGGCTGGATTTCAGGCTATGATATTGATAATAAAAATTCTCAGGCAAAGGTTTACGACGGCACTACGGGTGTTTCTTATACAGATAAGGCTGTTGCTATGTATCTTAAACTTGAAAAAGATAAAACAGCTATGATAAATCTTGTAAATATATTCAAAGACGATAAAACAGACCCTTGTATTACTTTCTCTGACAATACTCTTGAAATAACCAAGTGTTGCGTCAACGGTCAGCAGGTTGATTTTGCAGAATATATAGAAAAGAAAAAAATCAATACTAAAATGCCTTTGGTTGCCGATTATAACGGTGTTTATATAAACACCTCAATTAAAACAATAGAAAACGGCAGAGTTAATCTTTATGCACCTGTTTTCAAGGGTATTGAATATCGTTTTGCAATTCCTATTGAAAATTATGCCGAAGAATTTAAAAATAAAATCAATATAATGGGTGCAGAAACAACCCCCGTTTTCTCTTGCAACTGCATTTTGAACTATCTTTACGGAAATCTTGAAGGCAAAAAGACAACCCCTTACGAAGGTCCCGTAACCTTTGGTGAGATTGCATATCAGTTGATAAATCAAACCCTTGTTTATTGCGAAATTATTTAATTTTAATTAAATTCCACTTATACAAAAAGCCGTATTCTTGGTCATCATAGAATACGGCTTGTTTTTTACTTTTTATTTTTGCTTTTCGCTTTTTCTTTTTCTGTTGTAAAAATCATAGGCAACAAATGTTGATGAAGCAACCACGAGGGCAAGAGAAGGCATCACGCCAAAGCTTTGGTCGCCCGTTGCGGGAGTTGTTTCTTTCTTGACCTGAATAATAGCATATGGACTGAAATGGCTTGTCCAAAAGGCAAGATAATACACACCGTCAATAGTTATTATGCTTTCTTCAAACTCTACATCACCTTGTGGCATAATCAGAACTGCTTCAAGAGCTTCTTTATCCCAACCATCAGGAATCGGCATAAGAATTCTGACTTTTCCTGCTATTTCTCCGCTGATTTGTTCTCCTTTTCCATTAAGCAAATCAATTTCAAAAAATACAATATTTTCAATATTATGTGTATCATCTAACTTAGTAAAAAGTTCGTTATATCTTGACGAGCTTGGCTCTATGGTGGACGTCTTTAAACCTGTGCCGTCAGGCAAAACTTTATATGGGTCCTGCAAAATCAAATTCAAACTCTGTCCATTTACTTTAACTTCATTTTTACTGCTGTCGATAGCCCTAGTCTCAACTTTCTGACAGGTTTCACACTTGTATTCGGCACTTGTTTCGCCGATAGAGTCAGGTAATACTCTCCATTTGTGTTGAGCATCAGATGCTTCCGTTTTGTATTCGGCTTGGCAAGCAACACATTTTGCTATGCCGTTGCTGTCTGGAGTTCCGCCATAGTGCTTTTCTGCATAGTGACAGCAAGAGCATATATGCTCTTCTGAATTTTCACTGCTTTCCCATGCGTGCCTTGCCTTCATACCGCAAATAGTGCAGATATGCTCAGCGAGGTTTTTCTCGTTTGGCTTCCAGTTATGTGCATAGGTGAAAGTACCACCACTTTCGGCAATATTTTCAATCGTAAAGTTATCACCATTTACCACTACGCCGCTGTCAGCAAACAAATCCTTGTTAAAATTACAAGGGATTATAATAGAAGTCAATTTTTCACAGCCGAGAAAGGCATACATACCGATAGATGTAAGTGCCGTACAATCAGACATATCAAGCGTTGTCATGACGGTGCAGTCACCAAAGGCACCATCCATCAATGCAGTAACGCAGTAAGTTTTGCCGTCGTGTTTGACTGTGCCTGGTACAGTCAAAGAGGTCACTGTTGCAGGGTCAATATTTTCGTTAAATATTGCCTTTACTTTACCGGGAGTGTTTCCACTTTCCTCTTCTGTCACCAAACACATCAGGTTGCCGCTTTCAAAACAATCGTCAACTGCTGCCATTGCCGCAAACGGAATACTAACAGCCATAAGCAAAGCCACTAACAAAAAAGAAACTAATGCTTTTATTTGTTTTATGGTTTTCATAACAAAATCTCCTTTGATTAAACTAACATAAAAATATTATATCTTAACGGCAATTTAAAATCAATAATTTACAAATATTTCCATTTCCTCTTTTACATATATTTCTTGTTTTTGTGCAAAATATGTTTGTACCAAATTTAACAAGAGGAGTGCTTTTATGAAAGCAACAGGAATAGTAAGAAGAATTGACGACTTGGGAAGAGTTGTTATTCCAAAAGAAATAAGAAGAACAATGCGAATAAGAGAGGGTGACCCGTTGGAGATTTTCACCGACTCTGACGGTGAGGTGGTTTTTAAAAAATATTCACCTATGGGAGAGCTTTCGCCATTCGCCTCACAATATTCAGATGTTTTGAGTAAGGGAACGGGCAAAGCGTTTTTGATTTGTGACAGAGACCATATAATCGCCTGCTCGGGCATACCAAAAAGAGAAGTGGTTGACAGAAGAATATCGCCCGATTTAGAGGATATTATGGAAAAACGCCGTTGCTACACTGCAAACGGCAATTCAAAGCTATATCCAGCCGAGGGCGTTGACAAGCTTGGTACTGTTGCCTGCCCTATTATAGGTGGTGGCGATGTTCTTGGTGCAGTTGTTGCACTCTCTGACGGAGAAAGCGAACGCCCTGACCCTACCGATGTTAAATTAACTCAGGTTGCCGCCGCTTTTTTAGGCAAACAAATGGAAGAATAACAATTCAAAAAGGCATAAAAAAACACCCCTTAAAAAAGGGGTGCTTTTATTGTTTTTATTTTTATGTTATGCCTGAGCAGGAGCACCTACAGGACAAGCAGACTCACAAGCACCACATTCAATGCAAGTGTCAGCGTCTATAACATACTTTCCGTCGCCCTCTTTGATTGCTTCAACAGGGCATTCGCCTGCACAAGCACCACAAGAAATGCATTCATCACTAATCTGATAAGCCATTTTTATGACCTCCTTAATTTTATGTTACTATAAATTTATCACAAACCATTGAAAAATTCAATAGAAAAATTATGAAATTTTTTCTTTTGGTTGCTTCATTGTAAGGGATATCCTTTTTTTCGCAACATCAACTGAAAGCACCCATACATCAACCACATCGCCGACCTTTAAAACATCGGCAGGGTGTTTGATATATTTATCGGTAATCTGCGAAATATGAACGAGTCCGTCCTGATGAACACCTATATCAATAAACGCACCAAAGTCGATAACATTTCTTACTGTTCCGACAAGCTTCATACCTGCTTTGAGGTCGTTCATATCCATAACATCTGTTCTTAAAAGTGGTGGCGGTAATTCATCACGAGGGTCACGGCCTGGTTTAAGCAATTCCTTGACTATATCCTGCAAGGTAGGAACACCTATACCAAGCTTTTGAGCAAGAGCCTCCTCGCCTTGCTTTTCAACCTTTTCTTTAAGCCCGCTCAATTCACCTGTGCCTACGCTCTTTAAATCATAACCACAAAGTTCAAGTAAAGCCTTAGCAGCATCATAGCTTTCAGGGTGTACGCCCGTATTATCAAGAACATTCTTGCTTTCTGCAACACGCAAGAAGCCTGCACACTGTTCAAAGGCTTTTGCACCAAGCTTTGGAACTTTTTTAAGCTGTGCTCTTGAAGTAAAAGCACCGTTTTCTTCTCTGAAAAGAACAATGTTCTTTGAAACGGTTGAATTTATACCTGCAACTCTTGAAAGAAGTGATGGAGAAGCTGTATTGAGGTCAACACCAACATTATTAACGCAATCTTCAACAACGCCGTCAAGGGCACTTTCTAACTGCTTTTTAGGCATATCGTGCTGATACTGACCAACGCCTATTGCCTTTGGTTCAATCTTAACAAGCTCTGCAAGAGGGTCCTGCAATCGTCTTGCAATAGAAACAGCACTTCTCAAAGAAACATCATACTGAGGAAATTCCTCTGCGGCAAGCTTTGAGGCTGAGTAAACAGATGCACCCGCTTCACTTACAACCATATAGCTTACCTTTTCAGGTATCTCTTTAAGTAAATTTGCCGCAAAGATTTCTGTCTCCTTTGAGGCTGTTCCGTTGCCTATTGCGATTATCTCAACACCGTGCTTTTTGATAAGTGATTTTATTGTCTGCTTCGCCTGCTCCTTTTGTGCGTCAGAGTGAGTTACATATATAACGCCCGTATCAAGCACCTTGCCCGTTCCGTCAACAACCGCAACCTTACAGCCCGTTCTGTAACCAGGGTCAAGACCTAACGCAACCTTGTTCTTAACAGGTGGCTGCATTAAGAGCTGACGAAGATTTGTGCCGAAAACCTTAATTGCAGAGGTTGCCGCCTTATCTGTCATCATTGAGCGTATTTCTCTTTCTATTGACGGCTCAATAAGTCTTGTGTAAGCGTCTGCACCAGCGTCAAGAACAGTCTGTGTGCAAGGCGAATTATTGTTTGTTATTGTTTCACTTACAATAACCTTATTTGCTTTTATCGGGTCAAGCTTTACGCTAACCTTTAAAAATTCCTCTCTTTCGCCTCTGTCTATTGCAAGAACTCTATGGTCTGCAATTTTTTCAACAGGCTCAGAGTAATCATAGTAAGCCGTATAAACGCTTTCTGCATCTTTATCAACTGCCGTTGAATAAACAGTACCGCAAACAGAAAAAAGATTTCTCAAACGGCGGCGGATATTTGCATTATCAGAGATATTTTCTGCGATTATATCCATAGCACCCTGCAAAGCATCTTCGGCTGTCATAACTTCTTTTTCTTCGTTTATATAGTCCTTTGCCATTTCAATAGGTGCAGGGCAATCATCAGGCTGTTCAAAAATAGCGTTTGCAAGAGGTTCAAGACCTTTTTCCTTTGCTATTGACGCACGGGTACGGCGTTTTGGCTTATATGGTCTGTAAATATCTTCAATTTCTGCAAGAGTAACTGCTCCGTCAAGTGCTTTTGCAATTTCCTCTGTCATAAAACCGAGTGTTTCTATTGAGTTTGCAACCTCTTCTCTGCGTTTGTCAAGGTTACGCAAATATTCAAGTCTGTCAGCAATAGCACGCAAGGTCTGGTCGTCAAGAGTACCGTGTGCTTCCTTACGGTAACGGGCAATAAACGGAATTGTGTTGCCTTCGTCAATAAGCTTTACAGTATTTTCAACCTGCCAGTTTTTAAGATGAAATTCATTGATAAGCTGTGCGATAA
>JAILBY010000194.1 GCA_024680655.1 Clostridiales bacterium
AATACAATTTTCCGTTATAATGCGAAGAAGAACAACCGCTGAATATTATTAAAATCATTATCAGCGACAATGCAACAGCCATTATTTTTCTTGAAATACTAATTGAAGTTTTCATTTTTTCACTCTCTTTCTTAAAATATATAAAATTCAAATACTAATCATTGTTTTATTAAAGAATTTTTTTCTTTTTTATCTGAATTTAACCTTTGCTCTATATATTTAAAGCCTAGAGGGAATAGAAAAGAAATGAAAATCATTTGCAAAAAGCAAGATACAATAGTACCTGCTGTACCTGAAATTGATGTTTTTATCAACGGAACAAAAACCAGGCTTATAAAATAATAAATAAGCAATCCGCTCGCCATACGCATAAGCTTTTGCTTTTTTGATATTTCCGTAGTAAAGCAGACAAATCGCCTTTCAAGTACCCAACCTGTCAAAAAGCCTGAGCACCAACCAACTCCTTTAAATGTATCATTCGCCATTTTGGTACCGTCAACCAGTAAATTCCCTGACGCATCAAAATCTTGCGGATATGATTTAAGTCCAGCATAAACCGCCACGCCAACAGCAAGACTGATACCGATTACAGCGACAATAATATCTTTTCCGGGATGATTTGCAATTATCTTCATCAGCTTTTGTGTCAGCCACATTACTAACAAGCCAACAACAGCACCAACCAAAATATCCTGCGGTGTATGAACTCCAAGAAAAATACGGCTAAATGCAATAAAAATCAAAAGCAAACACATAACAATACGAAAAGCTTTTGATAAATCTTTTCTCACAACTATACCGCCATATACCGTAGCGGCATTCATAGTATGCCCGCTCGGAAAAGAATAGCCTGTTGCCGTAGATATAGCATTTTTGTCGGGTACAATTCTTGAATCTCTTATCCAGGGACGATAAGTACAAGCGGTTACTTTCAATAAACCGTTAACAATTCTGTTACCGCTAAAACCCATAAGAAGATATGTACCGAACTCTTTACTCACAGACCAATAAACTACTGCCATAATAACCATTACGGTATTAAGCTCACCAAAAAAGGTCATCTTTGTAAAGAACTGAGTCAGGAAACTGCCTGCTCCATTTCTGAAATTCTGCAAAATCAAAAGAATACTAATATCCACTTTTTTCTCCTTTTAAAGTTATATTTCACACTTGGTTTATTGTGGAACATCTCTTAATTCATCAAGCAAAAAAATGAATTTATATATATTATTTCATATAGTATTTTATTAGTCAAGAAAAAAACACAAGCTATTATCTCAACCCTTGATAATGTAGGTCTGATACATAATCAGAGGCTATTGACAAGCTTCAAAAATTTTTTATCATTCATCTGTTCATTTGTGATATATTCTCCGTCACAAAACAATGAATATGTTGTAATCGGAGTGGGAGCGTTCTGTGCTTGCTCTCTGCTTTCGATTTTTATAGCCTTGAACGAAATTCCATTCATTTGAGCAGTCTGCTCCAAAACAGGAACATACTTTGCATTGAACGGACATTGATTTGTGTAGTAAAGAACATAGCCCTTTTCGTCAATATGCGGATGCTTTGCACATTCCTTGAAAGAGGGAGCGTTATTATCCTTTTCAAACGGCAGATACCATAACTCAACTCCGTTATCTGCTTCATCGCAAACCTCAAAGCCTTTGTATTTCAAGAACTTCGGGTCAGAAAGAAATGGTTTTTTCTTTGGTGCTGACAAAATACAAAGTCCCTTTTTGCCTTTCTCCTTGCTATCCTTAATACATTCTGAAATTAAATCGCTTGAATAACCGTGACCTTTGAAAGAGCCTGAAACCCAAAGGCAGTCAATATACATATATCCCTCTGCTTCAATCGGCACCCACGCAAACTCTGCTGGTATATACTCTATAAAGCACTTGCCTCTTTCAACGCTTTTCAAAAAAACAAGACCTTCATCAAATCTGTCTTTAAGCCACGCTTTCTTTGAGGCAACCTGCACATCCTTGTTATTAGAAATAGCACAACAGATATGCTCTTTTTCAAGATTTTCCTTTGTAACTCTTATGTAATCCATAAAATCACTCCTTAAAAGATTTAATCTTATACTCTTACTGCATATAATCTTTAAACTCTTTAACCTCACAGCCCTTGCTTAAATAGTAGGCATACATTTCATCTAACTTTTTAAGGTCATAGCTTGTCACGCAATCGGATATAACATTCACTTTATATCCTGCCTTTGCCATATTAAAACAAGTGGATTTCACACAGCCTGTGGCATCACCACCCGTAACATAGAACTCGTCAATTCCATTTTTCTCTATAAACTCTGCAAACGCTTCGCTTGTGAGTGCGTTTGCCTTTGTCTTTACAAAGATATTATCGGATACCACCTTCATTTCAGGAACCAGCTCAGCCCCTTTTGTGTCCGGCTTAAAGGTTCTTGTCCCTGCTGAAAGGTTATTGTGCTTGATATAGATAACCTGCATATTTTCCTCAACTGCCCACTCAATAGCCTGATTAAGCCTATCAATAATCTTTTTATAATTCTTTGTAATATCATTTTGAATATCGATTACAACAAGTGCTTTGTTTGACATATTATTCATCTGTCCTTTCGTATTTATCTGCTATATCACAGGTGATTTTATATAGCTTTTCTCTGACAGACTTTGGTTCAAGCACAGTCACTTTATCGCCACAAGAAAGCAACCACGCTATCAGCCCTTTTTCATCGGGATAGTTATGTTCAAAAAGAAGCGTTCCGTCCGACTGCTCCTGAAATGAATCAGGACCGTATGCTTCAATAAGCTGCCACTTCAAAGAGGAGTCAAAAACTGCCTTTACAACATCACCATCAGCAGAAAAAAACTTTTCAATCGACAGCTCTGGCATAGGTATTTCACTTCTTTTTTCAAAAATATCCTTGTGAACGATTGAGTCCATACGGTTGAGCTTAAAAAGGCGGAATTCCTTTTTCACAAGGCAAAAGCCATATACATACCAGCTTGACCACTTGAAAATCATATAATAAGGCTCAATTTCTCTTTTCGTTTCGCCCTTGGGAGAATAATAGTCAAAGCTTATCTTCTTTTGAAGCTCAATCGCATCCTGAATAAGTGCTATCTTCGGTGCAAGTGACTCCTTATACCACGAAGATAAATCTATCAGTATCGAATCTCTGCCACTGATAAACTCCGATGAGCCTGTCTGCATTTTTTCCATAAGCTGTCCATAGTATCCGCTTCCGCTGACACTGTCCAAACTACGAAGTCCTGCAAGAATCATCTGCATATCCTTTGAGGTGAGAATAGTTCTGTCCATACGGTAACCGTCCATAATACTGATACCGCCGCCAGCTCCCTGCATTGTCTTAATCGGTATTCCAGCCTGACACAAAGCCTCAATATCTCTGTTGATTGTCCGTCTTGATACCTCAAAATGTTCAGCTAATTCGGGAGCCGTTGTCATCTCTTTCTGCAACAGTATTGATAATATTCCGATTAGTCTGTCAATCTTCATTTAATCACCTTTCCTGCATATAATAAAACTATTAACAGGACAACAGTATGTCGTGTTACGGATAAAAAATTTTGCAGATTTATATAAGTAAGATTATAACTTCTTTCTGCTCAATAAATCTGCAAACGGAATTTTTTAAAGCTCTAAAACCATAAAAACATTTGTATATCTGCGTTAAATAAAAAAATTTAATCTATCAGGCTGATTTATCGCTTTTTGGCTTTTTGGGGGACAAGTGCTACGCATATTATAGCTGTAACTATCAATATATGTAATATGATGTGATATAAATCGGGACAATATCTTCCCTCAATTTTAAATAACTGTATGCAGTTTTGAAAATATGAAATTTTATTTTCCATATCGCCCATAAAACCGCTTTTAAATATGGTGTACCACTCATGACTTAAAAACTGAGTTACAAACCACATAACAAGCCACACAAGATTAACATACTTACCGATATTATCCAAAAAGATAAACAAGGCAAGGGTTATAAGGGGAATAAGCATAAATATCCATTCCTCTTTAAATGCACATTCAACTAAATATTTACTGCCAAGTTTAAGTCCGAACATTGATAAAGAATACCAAACCAACAATAAACAATTTGCAATAATTGCAGTTTTCTTTTTAGATGTCAAATTAGAACTCAAAATAATCTCTCCCCAAAAAATTGATTTGTTTATGCTCGTGAAAGAAGTGCAACCGCCTCAGTATGACTTGTTCTTGGAAAGAGGTCAACGGGGGTTACCTCTTTTACTTTATAGCCCGACTGTTCAAAGAACTCACAATCTCTTGCAAGGGTTGCCGAGTCGCAAGAAACATAAACCACTCTTTGAGGCTCCATTTTTTCTATTGTTTTAACCAAGTCCTCGCCACAGCCCTTACGAGGCGGGTCTATAATCACAACATCTGGCTTTATGCCCTTTTTAAGCAATTGCTTTGCGGCAGTCGGTGCATCGGCACAGATAAACTCTGCGTTTTCAATATTATTGATTTTTGCATTTATCTTTGAGTTTTCTATCGCCTGCTCAACTATCTCAACGCCGATAATTTTCTTTGCCTTGTCCGCCATAGTAAGACCTATTGTACCCGTACCGCAATAAAGGTCAACAAGTGTTTCGTCACCCGTAAGACGGGCATATTCCTTTGCCTTTTTATAGAGCTTTTCCGTCTGTTCGTGATTGACCTGATAGAAAGACAACGGCGATATTCTGAATTTCAAAGAGCACAATTCATCTTCAATATAATCTTCTCCCCAAAGAGTAATGCACTCCTCGCCGAGTATAACATTAGTATCGTTTTTGTTTATGTTCAAAACAATGCTTTTTATGTTTTCAACGCTCTTCAACTTTTCGCAAAGGCTTTCAAGCTCTTTTATCCTTTTGCCATTGACAACAGCACAAGCCATTATCTGCTTTGTTACTGCTCCCTGCCTTAAATAGATATGGCGTAAATATCCCCTATGATTTTTTTCATCATATAGCTCGATATGATTTTCTTTTATCCATTCTTCAAAAATGCCGAGTATATTTTTAAATTCTTCGGGCTGTAAAACACAATCTCTGCAATTAACAATTCTATGTGAATGTGTTGCATAAAAGCCTATCTTCAATTCTTTGTCAAAGCCTGTCGGATACTGTGCCTTGTTTCTGTAACGCATTATATTATCAGCACCGATTATTTTTTCAGGCTCAATTTCTATATGCCCTATTCTCTGAAAAGCGTCCTTGACCTTCTGCCACTTTATCTGCTTTTCTGCTTCATAATTTATATGGCGATAAACACAACCACCGCATTGAGTAAACACAGAGCAGTCAGGCTCAATTCTATCCGCTGATGGTGAGATGATTTCAATAGCCTTTGCAATAGCATAATTGCTCTTTGCTTTTATGATGTGAGCAACTACCTCGTCGCCTATTGCTGTATTTGCAACAAATATTGCCATACCGTCATAGCGACCTATTCCGCTACCCTCGGCAGTCATAGCCTCAATTTTAAGTTTTATTTCGTCATTCTTTTTTATAGACAAAACTATTCCGCCTTTTCTATATTTATTAAGTGTTATTCTATCATTTAAGGTTGAAAAAATCAATCAAAGGGCAGATATATAGATTTTCAGATTTTTCTGTAAGGCAAAAGGAATAATTTTTTATTCCGAGCATTTTTAACGCAGTATTACGCAAAAATTTGATTTTTGATGATATTAGTATATAATAAATACAAAACTTTGAAAAAGGAAGTGTGAAAAAATGATTGTTTCACGTGAAACATTATTGCAGGAATGTGAAAAGTTAAAGATAAAACTTTCAGACGAAGAGATAAATCAGCTTGATGAATTTGCGTCACTTTTGCTTGAATGGAATAAAAATATAAACCTCACAAGAATAACCGAGCCAGAGGAAATAACCGTTAAACATTTTGTTGACAGTCTCACTCTCCTTTGGGCTGTGGATATAAAAAAGGGTAGCAGAGTTATTGATATCGGAACGGGTGCAGGTTTTCCGTCCGTACCTGTAAAAATCGTGAGAAAAGATATAGATATTACTATGATGGACTCGATAAACAAAAAGCTCAATTTTATCAGAGAGGCAACTGATAAACTCGGACTTGATGCAAACATAATTCACGCAAGAGCCGAGGAGCTTGCTCAACAAAAGCAATACAGAGAGCAGTTTGACTACGCAACAGCAAGGGCAGTTGCAAATCTGCGTGATTTATCTGAATATTGCTTGCCGTTTGTTAAGGTCGGCGGAAGCTTTGTCGCTTTAAAAGGCCCTCTTGCACAAGAAGAGATTGACTCGGCAAAAATTGCTATCAAAAAACTCGGCGGTAAAATAAGTCAGGTTAAAAATATCACTCTTTCTGATAAGGGTGAGAGAAATATTATAATAATTGAAAAAATATCGCAAACTCCGACACAATATCCTCGTTCTACGGCACAAATCAAGAAAATTCCTCTTTGCTGATGTCGAAAAGCGTTTGTACTGCTCGATTTTTGCGATGAAAACAAGTGGAAATTCAAACCTTTCTGTGATAATCTAAAAATCACAGGGAGGTTTTCTTTTTGATGATGAAAAATAAAGTAAAATACGGCGGACAGATATTTTTGATTGAACTCAAAAACATAAAGCCAAATCCAAAACAACCACGAAGAAATTTTGATGAAAAAGAACTCCTCTGTCTTGCTCAGAGCATAAGAGCAAACGGACTTTTGCAGCCCATAAGCGTACATAAGACAGATGAGCCTGATAAATATTGTATCATTTCAGGTGAAAGACGATACAGAGCCTCAAAGCTTGCAGGAATGATAACTATACCCTGCATTGTACTTGAAGCCGATGAAGAAAAATGTGCCGTGCTTTCTCTTATTGAGAATATTCAACGGCAAGACCTTTCCTTTTTTGAGGAAGCAAGGGCTATAAACGAGCTTATGCTCAACTATGGCTTTTCACAAGAGGAAATGGCACTTCGTCTTGGCAAGGCTCAATCAACTCTTTCAAACAAATTAAGACTTTTGAAGCTTCCGCCCGATGTCTGTATGGATATTGACAGATACAAATTGACAGAACGCCACGCAAGAGCCTTGCTCAAATTGAAAACAGAAAAAGATATAAGGGTTGCTCTTAAAGAGATTATAGAAAAACATCTCAATGTTGCTCAGACAGAAAAGCTTATTGATAAAATGTTAAACCCTGTTTCTGCAAAAAAACAGCCGATAATCTTATTCAAGGATTTGAGAATTTTTCTCGATACTCTCAATAAGGCGGTTGACAGAATGAATAAAGCAGGGATAAACG
>JAILBY010000196.1 GCA_024680655.1 Clostridiales bacterium
AGAGGGAAGCGTTACCATAGATTGTTACAATAAGTCCATAGACATTACCTGAACAAGCACCGCCGTAGTTGTATAACCAGAACAATATGTTGAGATAAGCAATTTCAAGGAAGTTTACCCAGTCAGCAAGTGAAATAATCCAGAAGTATTTATTCTTGGCAACCTCTTTCAAAGCGTCCATAAATTTAATCTGGATAATGTGAGTTCTTGCCTGAACGATTTTTTCTTTTGTGTTAGAGTAAACAACGATACATAAAAGAATGCCGACAATACCGAGAATAGGATATAAAAATCTGTAAACTCTTATATCTGTTGTGTTTGAGTGGAAAATGTTTGCGGCAATAATAGGAGTTAAAAGGTTTACAATAGATGGTGCGAATGAATAAACGATACTCTTAACTGCTGAAACATCAGCTCTTTCCTGTGAGTCAGGTGAAAGAACGTGGATAAGATTTTCATATCCATCATAGAAGAAGTAATAGCAGAAATTGAGTATAAGGTTAAACAGCAAGATTAAGGCACATTTTGCTATATATCCTCTTGTCTGACCGAAAAGCATACCAGGTCCGAGAATATTTTCAAGCCAAGCGTATGGGAACCATACCATAAGGCAGCAAACAATAGCGGTAGGGATACCCATTGTTACAATGTAAGGTCTGTACTTACCTGCTTTGTTTCTTGTGTTGTCGATAATATTTGCTCTTATTCCTGTAAGCGGTATGTTTGCAAGAACTGATATAACATAGAGAATGTACATATGTGTTGCATCAACGCCGAGTGTACTTGAAATAAGAGTGTTGCCTGTTCCGAGAATACAAGCTGAACCTAAGGTAACAAGGAAATATGCACCGATACCACCGCCTGAATAAGCGGCAATTTCTTTGTAGGTCATATATTTGCCCTTAGGAGGAGTATTCCAATAGAACCCGAGATTGCTTAAAAGCGTTTTTACTTTTGATATCATAGGTCTCTTTCCTTCCTGTTTGTTTGCATATAATTGTTTATTTGTTTATATTTTTGAGGTTGACTATTGCATTCGGTATGCCTGAAAGCAATCTGCCCACACCTCTTATTTTATGGTTGGTGCATATATCAATAACGCCATTAGCCATTTTTTCTGTAAACATACCCTTGCTCATAGTAACATTACTTCTCAAAGGAGTTTGACCGAAAGAAGCCATAATCATTCTGAAACTCTTATCATTTTCATCTTTGACTTTCATAGCCTTATAGTTTGATTTCCATATACTTGTATAGATGAAATTACCCATCTTTGTTGCTCTCAAATCGTCAAAGGTTGAGCTAAGGTCAAAGCCAGCATCTGCATCACGGTTTGCCTGAGGAATATCTCTGCCCAAAACTGCTTTGAAAGAAGCGTCTGAAACTTCCTGCATTTTTCCGTTGTAATATTCGGGAGCAGACTCTCTGTAATCAGGTATAGCTACATTTTCGTCGGAAGAAGTAATTGTAACCGTTTCTCTGAGCTTTATGTCACGGCTTGAAGAACCGACCATAACTTCAAAGTCACCGCTTTCAATGTGCCAATCGTTTATGTTGACATTGAAGTAGGCGAAAGCTCTTTTGCCAAGCTCAAAGGTAATCTCTTTTTCTTCGTTTGGTTCAAGATAAACCTTTGCAAATTCCTTCAATTCCTTTTCAGGTCTGAAAATAGTGCTTTCAATATCCTTTATGTAAAGCTGTGCAATTTCAGAACCTGCAACCTTGCCTGTGTTTTTAACCTTGAAGGAGAGCTTTAATTTTTCATCATCTTTTATTTTAGTCTTTTCAAGCTTTAAATCTGAATATTCAAAGCTGGTGTATGAAAGACCGAAGCCGAAAGGAAATCTTACATTTACCTTTGCGGTATCGTAGTATCTGTATCCGACAAAAATACTTTCTCTGTATTCAACTGTTAAATTTCCGCCTGGGAAATTGTTGTAAGCAGGAGTATCGGCATATTTATAAGGATATGTTTCAGAAAGCTTACCGCAAGGGTTGTTTTCACCGAAAATAAGCGAAATACTTGCGTTGCCAGAAGCCTGACCTGAAAGGAATATATTAAGCAAGCCCTTTACGCTATCAATCCATTCCATTTCAACTGCTGAACCACCTGAAAGGACAACGATTGTGTTCTTGTTTACCTTGCTTACGCTTTCAATAAGATTTATATGATTCTGAGGTATTTTCATATGTTCTCTGTCAAAGCCTTCTGAATCGTAAGCATCTGTAAGACCAGCATAGATGATTGCAACATCAGCGTCCTTTGCAACCTTGCAAGCTTCTTCAATTAAAACTTGGTTTAATTTATCGCTATTGCTTTCAACGCCTTGTGCGTAAGTGAAACTAATGCCTCTGTCTTGTAAAGCCTGATAAGCACTGTCGAGCATTGTAGGGTGAATGAAAGAACTGCCAGCACCCTGATAGCGTGCATTCTTTGCCATATCGCCGATAAGTGCAACCTTACTGCTCTTTGACAATGGAAGAATATTATCTTCATTTTTAAGAAGCACTGCGGAATTGACTGCTATTTTTTCAGCAAGCTTGTTATGAGCATTGACAT
>JAILBY010000017.1 GCA_024680655.1 Clostridiales bacterium
TGGCTGTAAACGGTTTTGTATTAGGAATATTTTGAAGTTCGCTTCGGAGCGGTACGGCTGAACCTTATTGTTGTAGGCTGTAACGGTTTGCCCCGTTAAAAGCAAAAAGAGTGTTTGCTCTAAAAAGCAAAAATTAGGGTGGTACCACGGAGTTTTACTTCGTCCCTTTTATGAGGGGACGGAGTTTTTTTTATTTCTCTCAAAAAATCCGCTCACTCAATATTACTTATTTTGAAAGGATTGACCAAAATGAAACAGCAACTTGATGCTATCAGAGAAACTGCTGAAAAAGAACTTGAAAACATTAAGACTACTGCCGACCTTGACTCCTTTAAGGTTAAATTTCTCGGCAAAAAAGGTGAATTGACAAACATTCTCAAACAGATGGGTAAGCTTTCACCAGAAGAAAGACCAAAGATGGGACAGCTTGCTAACGAAGTAAGAGCTTTCCTTGAAAACAAGGTTGATGAACAGACAAAGAAAATAAAGGATATTGAAAGAAACTTAAAGCTTGCAAGCGAAACTATTGATGTTACTATGCCTGGCAAGACTGCTCCTCTCGGTCACAAGCACCCTCTTTCAATCGTGCTTGACGAGGTAAAGGAAATATTTATGGGTATGGGCTTTGATATTGCAACAGGTCCAGAGGTTGAATGGGATTACTATAACTTTGAGGCTCTCAACATCCCTGCCGACCACCCTGCAAGAGATACTCAGGATACTTTCTATATAACTGAAAAAATGCTTTTGAGAACACAGACATCACCTGTTCAGATAAGAGTTATGGAGAAGCAGAAGCCACCTATCAGAATTCTTGCACCGGGCAGAGTTTACCGTTCCGATGCCGTTGACGCAACTCACTCCCCTCTTTTCCATCAGATTGAAGGTCTTGTTGTTGACAAGAATATCACTATGGCAGATTTAAAGGGCAACCTTGAACAGTTTGCAAAAAGATTGTATGGTGAAGATACAAAGATAAGACTTCGTCCTCACCACTTCCCATTCACAGAGCCTTCCTGCGAAATGGATGTTTCCTGCTTCCGTTGTGGCGGTAAGGGCTGTTCATTCTGTAAAGGCGAAGGCTGGGTTGAAATTCTCGGCGGCGGTATGGTACACCCTAAGGTACTTAAAAACGGCGGTATTGACCCAGAAGAATACAGCGGTTACGCTTTCGGTGTAGGTCTTGAAAGACTTGTACTTTTCCGTTTCAATATTGACGATATGCGTTTGTTATACGATAACGATATGAGATTCCTTTCTCAGTTTTAATCAGGAGGTGCTTTAAAATGAATTTATCAAAAAAATGGTTAAGCGACTATGTAAACCTTGACGGTATTACTGATAAACAGTTCAGCGACGAAATGACTCTTTCAGGCTCAAAGGTTGAAACCTTTGAAACAGAAGGTGCAGAGCTTGAAAATATTGTTGTAGGTAAAATCTTATCTCTTGAAAAGCACCCTGACTCTGACCACTTATGGATTTGCTCTGTTGATGTAGGTCAGGAAAGTCCTTTGCAGATAGTAACAGGTGCTCAAAACCTAAAAGTAGGTGACTTTGTTCCTGCCGCTCTTAATAATTCCGTTGTTTTCGGCGGAAAGAAGATAAAGAACGGTAAGCTTCGTGGTGTTGAAAGCTTTGGTATGCTCTGCTCACTCGGTGAACTTGGTCTTACACAAAGAGATTTCCCTGACGCAATAGAAGACGGCATTTTTGTCCTTGGCGACGAATGTGACCATACTCTTGGTATGGATATAAAGGAAGCAATTGGTCTTAATGATGTTGTTACAGAGTTTGAAATAACCTCTAACCGTTCAGACTGTCTTAGTATAACAGGTCTTGCAAGAGAGGCTGCTGCAACCTTTAACAGACCTCTTACAATCAAAGAGCCTGTTGTTAAAGCAGGTCACGGAAATGTAAATGATATGCTTAAAGTTACAATAGAAGATGACAGATGCTACCGTTACTGCGGTGCTGTTGTTGAAAATGTAAGAGTTAAGCCGTCACCTCGCTGGATTCGTGAAAGATTGAGAGCTTGTGGCGTTCGCCCTATCAACAACATAGTTGATATAACAAACTATGTTATGCTTGAATTTGGTCAGCCTATGCACGCTTTTGATATAAGATACCTTGATAATAGTGAGGTTATCGTTCGTGCTGCAAAGAAAGGCGAAAAAATCACTACTCTTGATGATATTGAGCGTGAACTTGACGAAACAATGCTCATTATCGCTGACGCAAACAAGCCCGTTGCCGTTGCTGGTGTTATGGGCGGTGAATTCAGCGGTATTATGGACGACACTAACACAATAGTTTTTGAAAGTGCTTGTTTCAATGGTGCAAGTGTAAGAAGGACAGCAAAGAAGCTTGGACTTCGTACAGAGGCATCTTCAAGGTACGAAAAAGAACTTAATCCAAAAGGCTGTGTATTATCTCTTATGAGAGCACTTGAACTCGTTGAAATGCTTGACGCTGGTGATGTTGTCAATGGTTATGTTGACTGCTCAAAGGTTGAAAAGCCTGATGTTCAGTTAAAGCTTGATTACAAATGGATAAACAATTTTATCGGTATAGATTTAAGCGAGCAGGAACAGATTGATATTCTTAAAAAGATTGATTTCAAGGTTGAAAACGGTGTTATAACTGCACCATATTTCAGAAACGATATTGAGCATATGGCTGATATTGCAGAGGAAGTTGCCCGTTTCTATGGCTATCAGAATATTCCTAACAAACAGCTCGGCGGTGTTGCAAACGGTAAGCTTACAGATGTTCAAAAGCTTCAAAGAACAGTCAACGAAACCTTGCTCGGTTGTGGTCTTACAGAAATTTCAACCTATTCGTTTATCAGCCCTAAGGCTTATGATAAAATTGAATTGCCTAAAAACAGTCCGCTTCGTGAATGTGTTGTTATTTCAAACCCACTCGGTGAAGATACAAGTGTTATGAGAACTACTGCTGTTCCTACAATTCTTGATGTTCTTTCAAGAAATTATAATTACAGAAACCAGAGTGCAGAATTATTTGAAATTGCTACAACCTATAAATCAAACGGAACAGAAGAATTGCCTGACGAAAATCAGGTTATCACTATCGGTATGTACGGCAAGGATTATGATTTCTTCACTATCAAAGGCATTGTTGAAGAATTGCTCTTAAAGGTCGGCGTTAAGAATTATGATATTGAGGCTTTAAAGGATAACCCTACCTACCACCCAGGCAGAACAGCAATAATCACAGTTGACGGCAAAAAGCTTGCTACTGTTGGTGAAATTCACCCTCAGGTGCTTGAAAATTATTCAATAGGCGTTAAGGCTTATGTTGCAGAAATTGACTTTGATGTTCTCTTTGAGAACAGAATGACACAGCTTTTCTATAAGCCGTTGCCTAAATTCCCTGCAAGCACCCGTGACCTTGCTTTTGTTTGTGATAAATCTATCCCTGTTCTCACTCTTGAAAAATCAATCGGTGAAGCTGTTGGCAAAATACTTGAACAGATTTCTCTTTTCGATGTCTATGAAGGCTCACAGATTGAAGACGGCAAAAAGAGTGTTGCATTCAGTATCCGTATGCGTTCAGCAGACAAAACTCTTACAGACGAAGAAGCAGACGCTGCTATGAAGCGTGCTATAAAAGCACTCGATAAGCTTGGAATTTCCTTGCGTTCATAATTTAATTTTTTGAATAACAAAAAAGTTCTTGTAATTGTTTGACTTTTTGTGTATAATGATAATATAAAAGTGTTAGGAAAGGGGATATCGTACTATGACAGATAAGACTATCCAATTCACAATCAAAGAAGACAGAGAAGACGAAATGCGTAATATCCTCAAAGCAGTTTATGATGCACTTGAAGAAAAGGGCTATAATCCTGTTAGTCAAATCGTAGGATATATTCTTTCTGAGGATCCTACTTATGTTACTACTCATAACAACGCAAGAAGTCTTATTCGCAGAATCGACAGAGATGAATTGTTACAGGTTCTGGTTGAAGATTATCTCAAAAAATAATTTTCATTTGTTTTTAACACAAAATAACGGCAGTTTATTCTAAAAACTGCCGTTTTTTTTTTTGACATAGTACATACATTGTGGTGCAATAATTTACATT
>JAILBY010000149.1 GCA_024680655.1 Clostridiales bacterium
TGGAAGTGGCTTTGCTATATGATACTTATTAAATTAAAAAGAGAATGCGAGCCGTCGGAGACTAAACCAACCTTTTTATCTTTCTAAAAAAGATGAAATAGTTAGTTTTCTTTCCCTTTGCAAAAATAAACTCTTATATAAAAAGCCATAGAGATTTTACTCTCTATGGCTTTTATTTTCTTTATTCAAAAAATTTCTTTATTCTGAAAACAATATTTTTTCAACTGCCTTTGCAGCGTCACCAACTATTTCAACACAAGGGCGTTTCTGATAATATTCCTGCGTTCTTTCCTCAGGCTTTGCACTTTTTTCAGCCTGAGCCAAGCCGAGCAATTCTTTACATATTATTGACGGATTTGTCTTTTTGAATTCTTCTGAAAGAGCTCTTACAACCTCATAGGTTTTCTGCTTGCTTTCAGTATCGTCGCCCTCAGTTGCACCATACTTCAAGCCTGCAAGCAAGGTCATTCCCGTAACAGCACCGCAGACCTCTCTCATTCTGCCTACACCGCCACCAAGACCTGCACTTATTTTTGCGGCTGTTGCGTTATCCATATCAAATAAATCGGCATAAGCCATAAATACTGATTGTGAACAATTATAGCCACTTTTAAAAAGTTCCTTTGCTTTTTCAACTCTGCTTTCCATTATTTTTCACCTCTATATTAGTTTCATTTATAACAAAAATCGGTCTGCTTTTCACTTCAAGATAAAGCCTTGCAAGATATTCTCCGATAATACCGAGTGAAAGAAGAATAAGTCCGCCAAAAATCAGAAGAGCACACATTATTGACGGGAAACCTGGCGTATCACTGCCCATAACAAGCGTTTTGATTATGATATAAATTGCATAAATAACACCGACTATACTTGTAAAGCTGCCGATATATAAAGAAATTCTCAATGGTGCAGTTGAAAAGTTTATTATACCATCTATTGCATAGCGTAATAGCTTCGCAAAAGACCATTTTGTCTGACCTGCAACACGCTCTTTGTTTTCGTGCTCAAACCACTTTGTATTAAAGCCTACCCAACTGAAAAGGCCTTTGGAAAATCTGTTGTATTCGGGCATAGAAAGGAGCGTATCTACAACCTTTCTTTTCATAATTCTGAAATCCTGAGCACCGTTTTCAATTTTAACCTCGCTTATTCTATTTATAACTTTATAGAAAGCATTGGAAAAACTGCTTTTGATTTTATCCTCGCCCATTCTGTCACATCTTCTTGCCGCCGCAACATCATAGCCCTCTTCAAGAGCTTTAATCATATCAATTATAAGCTCTGGCTCGTGCTGTAAATCAGCGTCAAGCAAGCCGACATAATCAGCAGTTGAAAATCTCAGCCCTGCAAACATAGCACTTTCCTTGCCGAAATTTCTTGAAAAAGAGATATATTTAACAGCACTATCCTTTTGGGCAAAGTCACGCAATATATCAAGCGTTGTATCCTTACTGCCGTCATCAACAAAAATAAGGCTGAATTTATAATCAGAGCATTTTTTAATAACCTCTGTTACTTTTTTATAGAACAAAGGCAAAACCTCGCTTTCGTTATAGCAAGGAACAATCAAATCAACTGTTTTCATTTTTTAACTCCTTTTTCTTTTTATCGGGAAGCTGAGCAATAATTATTGCTACAAAGACCAGAATACAGCCTATGATTTCTCTTACAGAAAGAGCTTGTTTAAGAATTGCCCAACCTGCAAGAACAGAGATAACAGATTCCAGACTCATTATCATAGATGAAATTGTAGGGTCACTGCCCTTTTGACCAAGAATCTGCAAGGTATAAGCAATTCCGCAAGAGCAGATGCCCGAATATAAAATAGGCTTCCACGCCGTAAGTATAATGTGAATATCAGGCTTTTCAAAGATAAACATACAAATTGCCGAGAGTATGGCACAGACTACAAATTGTATCCAGGACATTCTCACGCCGTCAACTCTTGGTGCAAAGTAGTCAATTAAAATGATATGCACAGCAAAAACAATCGCACAGAGCAAGACGAATAAATCGCCCTTTTCGATTGAAAAGCCGTCTGTTATTGACAGGAAATAGAAGCCTGCAACTGCAAGCACTACACTTATCCATATAAAAAGCTTAACTCTTTGTTTAAGAAAAATTTTAAGCAAAGGAACAATAACAATATAAAGAGCTGTTATAAATCCAGCTTTGCCAGCGGTTGTGTAGCCTATTCCAAGCTGTTGCAGGTTGATAGCCGCAAAAAGTGCTATACCGCAACAAACTCCGCCCACAATCAGTTGCTTTGTTATTTTTCCATTTACCTTTATTATAGCATCATTATTTTTTTTCTTTGAATTTTTCTTATTTATACAATCAATAATTACAATACAAGGTATAAGAAAAATACAACCTACTGTACATCTTACTGCATTAAAGGTAAAGAAGCCTATAAGTTCACCCGCAACATCCTGTGCAACAAATGTTGTGCCGAAAATTGCTGCCGCACAAAACAACATAAGCGCATTTTTTAATTTCATAAAATCCCCTTTTTCCCCTCAAAGTTGGCCCGCCCAAGAGGATTTGAACCCCCAATCTTCAGAACCGGAATCTGACGTGTTATCCAATTACACTATGAGCGGAAATATCAATTATTTAATTATA
>JAILBY010000150.1 GCA_024680655.1 Clostridiales bacterium
GAAATAATCAATACTATGGGATATGTTGACTATTTCTTGATAGTACACGATTTTATCCGATACGCAAAAAGCGTTGGTATTCCTGTCGGTCCTGGCAGAGGCTCGGGTGCAGGAAGTATATGTGCATATTCAATCGGTATAACAGGCATTGACCCTATGAAATACAGCCTTCTTTTTGAACGCTTTTTAAATCCCGAAAGAGTAACTATGCCCGATTTTGATATTGATTTCTGCTATGAACGCAGAGGCGAGGTTATTGATTATGTTATAAAAAAATATGGTGCAGACCATGTTGCACAGATTGTAACCTTTGGTACTCTTGCGGCAAGAGCGGCTGTAAGAGATGTGGGCAGAGCGTTGGGAATGAGTTATGCAAGTGTTGACGCTGTTGCAAAATTAGTTCCGAGAGAGCTTAATATAACCATTTCTTCAGCTTTGAAAAAATCAAAAGAGCTTAAAAGACTTTATGACTCTGATTTTAAGGTTAAAGAATTGCTTGATACTGCTACAAAGGTTGAGGGTATGCCACGCCACGCTTCAACACATGCGGCTGGTGTTGTTATAACTCGTGACCCTGTTGCAACCTATGTCCCTCTTGCAACAAATGATGATTGTGTTGTTACGCAATACACTATGACTACGCTTGAAGAACTCGGACTTCTTAAAATGGATTTTCTCGGTTTGAGAACGCTTACAGTTATAAAAGATGCACAGAATATGATAAGAGAAAATCAAGACGAAAAGTTCAATATAGAAACAATTTCTCTTGAAGATAAAGAAACATTTGAAATGGTTTCAAAGGGGCATACGGACGGAATGTTCCAGTTTGAATCCAACGGAATGAGAAATGTTCTTCAACTTCTTAAACCTACAAAAATAGAGGATTTGATTGCTGTTATTTCGCTCTATCGTCCTGGCCCTATGGACTCTATACCTATCTATATTGATAACAGACATTCGGGCAAAATATCATACAAAACGCCTTTGCTTAAACCTATTCTTGAAGTGACTTATGGTTGTATGGTCTATCAGGAACAGGTTATGCAGATTTTCCGTGATTTAGCTGGTTATTCCTTTGGCAGAGCTGATATTGTCCGTCGTGCTATGGCAAAGAAAAAGCACGATGTTATGGAAAAGGAAAGGCATAATTTTATATATGGTATGGTAAACGAGGACGGCTCTGTTGAATGCGAGGGAGCGGTTAAAAGAGGTGTGCCTGAAAAGGTTGCAAATGAAATTTTTGACGATATGTCCTCTTTTGCTTCTTATGCTTTCAATAAATCTCACGCCGCCGCATACGCTTATGTGGCTTATCAGACAGCCTATTTAAAATGCCATTATCCTTGTGAATTTATGGCGGCTTTGCTTACAAGTGTTCTTGACTCTGCAAACAAAATTTCAGCATATATCGCTGAATGTAATCGCTTGAAAATCAAGGTTGTTTCGCCTGATGTCAATAAAAGTCAACTCCGTTTCAGCGTTGATGGTAATAGTATTCTTTTCGGACTTCTTGCTATCAAAAATCTCGGCAGAGGCTTTATAAACAGAATAATTGAAGAGAGAACACTCAATGGCGATTTTACTTCGTTTTATTCGTTCTGCAAAAGACTTTACGGCAAGGACTTTAACAGACGGGCGATTGAAAGTCTTATCAAGAGCGGTGCTTTGGACGGACTTGGCTCTAACAGAAGAGAAATGCTTATTGCTTTGCCTAATGTTATGGAAGACCTTGAAGGTGACAAAAGAAGAAATGTTGATGGTCAGATAGGTCTTTTTGAGAGCGTTGGCTCGGATAATAGTGCTGGTGAATATAAAATGCCTGTTGTTGATGAATTCCCTATGGCAGAGCTTCTGAAAATGGAAAAGGAAATAACAGGTATATATATATCGGGACACCCTATGGCTGATTATGAAAATCTTTCTTCGGTTTTGAACAATGATGCAATCGCTTCTTTGTTGCAGTCAACTGAAAACGAGGACTCTGATTATTATGATAATCAGTCCGTTCAGCTTTTGGGCATAATTGAAAAAGTAAAAACAAAGATTACCAAAAGCAATTCCACAATGGCTTTTTTATCGGTTGAGGATATTTCAGGCAGTATTGAGGTTATTGTTTTTCCTAAAACTCTTGAAAAAAAACTTAATGTTATTCAAGAGGGAAATGTTGTCCTTATAAATGGTAAGCTTAATATAAGAGAAGATGAGGACGCAAAGGTGGTCTGCGAAGAAATAATGCTTGCACCGTCTGTTGAAGAAGCAAGGTCTATGAAGAAAAATACAGTGCAGAAAAAAGGTTCTGTTCAGAACACAAAAAGAAAAAATATCGGTTTGTTTTTACGAATATCCTCAAAGAATGATGATAACTTATCAAAGGTAGAAAATTTGTTGTCTATTTTTGATGAGGGTGGTTTTACGCCTGTCTATTTCTATTATATGGACACAAAAAAATACGAGCCTTATAAAAAACAGCCTATGGTGCAATATAATGAACCGCTTGCAAGAGAGCTTAAAAGAATTCTTGGTGATGAAAATGTTGTTTTACAGCAGTAAAATGAATTTATAAAATTTTTCCAAATGAATTAACCCTTGATGTTGAGGTAATACTTTTATTATCAAAACATCAGGGGTTGATTTTTTGCAATTCAATAAAGTTGAAATTTGTGGGGTTAATACGGCAAAATTAAAGGTTTTAAAAGAAAAAGAAAAGACAGAGCTTTTGAAAAAAATAAAGCAGGGCGATAAAAGTGCGAGGGAAGAACTTATAAACGGAAATTTAAGGCTTGTTTTGAGTGTTATACAGCGTTTCAACAATCGTGGTGAAAATCCTGATGATTTGTTTCAGGTGGGGTGTATAGGTCTTATAAAGGCGATAGATAATTTTGATATAACACAGCCCGTAAGATTTTCTACCTATGCTGTACCTATGATTCTTGGGGAAGTGAGAAGATATTTAAGGGATAATAACAGCGTAAGGGTTTCACGCTCTATGAGGGATATAGCTTATCACGCTATGCAGGCAAAGGAAAAATTGCAGAATAAAATTCAGCGTGAGCCTACAATAGAAGAAATAGCAGAAGAACTCAATGTAAAGAAAAGTGATGTTGTTATTGCTCTTGAATCTATCATTGAACCCGTTTCTCTTTATGAGCCTGTTTATTCTGACGGTGGCGATACGATTTTTGTTATGGACCAGGTGGGTGATAAAAATGATGATAACAATTGGATAGATGAAATACTTTTGCGTGAAGAAATAAAAAATCTCAATTCAAGGGAAAAGAGAATTTTAACTATGAGATTTATGCAGGGGAAAACCCAGATGGAAGTGGCAAAAGAAGTCGGCATTTCTCAGGCACAGGTTTCAAGGCTTGAAAAAGGTGCATTGAGTAAAATCCATCATAATAGCTGAAAGCAGAGCATATCGCTCTGCTTTTCTTGATAAAAATATTTTTATAAGATATAATTAAAATACAGTTTGTGATTAAGGTGGTGTAAGGCATTGAAAAGGTTGATTTTTTCTGTGTTGTTAGTGCTTATGGTGGTTGTTCTTTGTTCTTGTAATGCTTCTGAAAAATCGGATAATCAGACCTCTGAAAGCCTTACAGCAACCGATGAAAACTATTCAGAAAATCAAAGCACAACTGAAAATCAAAGCACTTCAAATGATGGTGCGAGTGATACAACGAGCTTAAAAAATCAAGATATTACTGATAAAACTACAACGCACAAAAAATCAGAATATATAAATTCAGTCGATATTTATAGCGGTAGCAAGGTTACAATGAATGCACTTCCGACAAGCTATTTACAGTTCCATAATGAACAAAGTGCGATAGATTACATAAAGGAAAATGCCGTTAAGATAGTCAATTCTTCTATGACACAATTTCAGGCTGTTGTTGCGATAAATGATTTTATAGTTTCAAATTTTTCCTATAATGAAACGAACACTTTTAATGAATTTATTTCCACGAAAAAAGGTGCTTGTGCCGATTATGCGTTCTTGTTTCAATGCCTTTGCAAGCAGGTGGGGATAAAAGCT
>JAILBY010000173.1 GCA_024680655.1 Clostridiales bacterium
TGATCAAAGGGCTTCAATAATGCTATAAATAAAGCTATATATAAAGAAAGCGGAAAACAGCTTAGGATAGAAGCACCGTTTGTGAGCATGACAAAAGCAGATGTCGTAAAAAAAGGCATGGAGCTTAAAGTACCATATGAGCTTACATGGAGCTGTTACGAAGGCGGAGACAAGCCGTGCGGAAAATGCGGTACTTGTATCGACCGAAAAGCTGCTTTTGAAAAAAATGGACTGACAGATCCGATCATTACAGGAGAATAAACAATGAATGAGAGAAAAGATGAAAAGCTTGTACTTTTAAAAGAAAAAAACGAATACCCCAAAGATTATGCTCCGGAGATACTTGAAACATTCGAGAATAAGCATAAAGAAAACGATTATTTTGTCAAGTTTAATTGCCCGGAATTTACAAGTCTTTGTCCGATAACAGGACAGCCGGATTTTGCTTCGATATACATTTCATATATTCCAGATGAAAGAATGGTAGAGAGCAAATCCCTGAAGCTATATCTTTTCAGTTTCAGAGATCACGGTGATTTTCATGAAGACTGTGTAAACATGATAATGAAGGATCTTATAAAACTTATGCAGCCTAAATATATTGAAGTCTGGGGAAAATTTTTGCCGAGAGGCGGTATTTCAATAGACCCATACTGCAATTATGGGAGACCCGGCACTAAATATGAAAAGCTTGCTGAAACAAGACTTTTTGGACACGATATGTATCCGGAGAGTGTGGATAACAGATAAAAGGCTTCAAAAACGGAGAGTTTCAACAAAAGAAACTCTCCGTTTGATTATAAGTTTATAGAATATATATTTTGACACAAAAAAATAAGCGGAGACATCTCCGCTTCGAGTATGCAATTATTCAATTGGAACTTATTCATAGCAAATTGCAAGGGCTTTTGCTTCGATAATACGAAATGACCGAAGCAAAGCCCAATTATTATTATAAGTTCTGAAATCAGATCAGAGATTAACTACACCTTGATTAACTGATTTTACTTGCATAACACCGGTGGCAACATCAAAAAAGACTGTACGTCCAAAGTTTAGTCCTGTATCTTCTGCAATTATAGGTATTCTGTATTTTGCTAATACCTGCTTAACTGCAGTGATGTTTCTTGCACCTATATTGAATGTAGAGCAGTTTGTCTGGAACATTTGCGCTCCGCCTGCAATTTTTGCGGTAAGGCTTGAAACCAATACGCCTTTGCTTTTAAGAAGATTAACGAGTTCTTCTATTCCAGTATCAGCATAACGGCGAAGATTGTCCGAAGCCTTTGTTGCTTCCTTACTGCTTGGAAGCATGATGTGTGCAAGACCGCCTATATTGTGTGCTTTGTCATGAAGGCATATGCCGATACATGAGCCTAAAGCGTAGGTAACCAGAATGTTTGGTGGCGTAGCAATATTGAGATCTGATATACCAATTGTTACCATTCCCATATTACATTACTCCAAGCCTTGTAAATAAATTATTAAGAGAATCCATTTCAGGTACAAGTATCATGTTGCTCTTTACTCTTTCGAGGGTTGAACCTATACCGAATGAGTCATCAATGAAAAGTACTTTATTACCGATCTCTGCAAATTTTGCTGTTGGATAACTAAGTATAGCACCTGCCATGTCAACGGCAATAGAAGGAGTAGAAATGTCTATCTTCATACCGGTCATACTTCCGATAGCATTTACATATGAACTTGCCATTATGTTGCCAATCTCATTGAATGCAGATATTTCCATTTCCGAAAGCTCTGAAAATGATTCAAAATCCTTATCGAAAAACACTTTAACAACGCTTTTTACAAAATCGTCATCAAATATATAGAGTATCATGCCCTTTAAGTCTTCGATAGTATCTACAAGAAGACCCATAACGATTTTTTCGGGACCGCCGATATAATCAGCAACTTCATTAAAATCGAGGATCCTAACATTAGGAACGTCAATATTGATCTCTTTGCCCATGAAAGATGCAAGAGAACTTGCCGCATTTCCCGAACCAATGTTTCCTAATTCTCTTAAAACGTCGATGTGCATTGCATCGAGTTCTTCAATATTACTTAAACCCATATCTTAACACCCCTTTTATCCAAGTGCTTTTGTAACAGCCTGAATAATTCTGTCCGGCTTGAACGGCTTAACAATAAAGTCAAGCGCACCGAGCTTGATAGCTTCAAGAACCATTGCTTCCTGTCCCATTGCAGAACACATGATAACTTTAGCACTGCTGTTCATACCCTTTATATCTCTTAAAGCTTCGATACCAGTCTTATTTGGCATGGTTATATCCATGATAACAAGATCCGGACTTTCTGCCTTGAAAAGGTCACAGGCAATCGCACCATCGGATGCTTCTATGATATCGGTATAACCGTTCTTTGTTAAAGCATCTTTTACCATCATTCTCATGAATGCTGCGTCGTCTACAACTAAAATCTTACTCATAATAATATTCTCCTTTTGTCGAATACAGCGTTCTTCCGGAGCTTTTTTGTATCCCGGAATAAGCCATATGATTAGCGTTTTTATTTTACAATTTCTGTTATCCTTACTGCGAAATTGTCGTCAACAACAACGACCTCACCTCTTGCCATAAGATTTCCGTTTACCAGGATATCAACA
>JAILBY010000202.1 GCA_024680655.1 Clostridiales bacterium
TTAAAGCAACACCTAAAATGCATTAACATTATAGACAAAACTTTAATTCTTGTCAATAAAAAAGAGATTTCTTTGAATTTTTGTAATTTTTAGAAATATTTTTTTATTTTTTGCAAAAAATATTTTTGGAGGTGGAAAAAATGAAAAATAAAAATTCAAAGAAAAATTTTTCTTCAACGCCGAGTATGGTGAACAATAGCGGTAATCCACAAAACAGCAGTGAAATGCTTAATAAATACGGCACTTATGAAATTCAGCCGACATCTGATACGGAAAACGCTTTTCCAAAAATCAGTCAGGGGTTGCCACAAAAAGAATACAGAAAAGATTATAAAGAATAGACTTAAAGTTAATTAGTGGTTGCATAAATTTGAATGTTGTGATAAAATTTTTCGGTAAGTTATTTTTATTTATGGAGGGTTCTCAATGTCAGGACATTCAAAATGGAGTACCATTAAACGCAAAAAAGAAAAAACAGACGGTCAGCGTGCAAAAATTTTCACAAAAATCGGCCGTGAAATAGCTGTTGCAGTTAAGGCTGGCGGACCAGACCCAGCACAGAATTCAAAGCTTAAAGATGTTATTGCAAAAGCAAAGGCAAACAATGTGCCTAATGATAATATTGAACGCATTATTAAAAAGGCAAGCGGTGACAGTAACGCTGATAACTATGAAGAGATAGTTTACGAGGGCTATGGTCCATCAGGAATAGCAGTTATTGTTGAAACTCTTACAGATAACCGTAACCGTACTGCTGCTGATGTTCGCCATTATTTTGATAAATACGGCGGAAATATGGGACAGAGCGGTTGTGTTTCCTTTATGTTCACAAGACAGGGCGTTATTATAGTTGAACAGGAAGATGTTGACGAAGAAAAGCTTATGGATTGTGCTTTGGAAGCAGGTGCTGTTGATTTCAATGCAGAAGATGATATTTTTGATATTCGTACAGAGCCTAACGATTTAGGTACAGTTCGTGACGCTCTTGAAGCAGCAGGATATACCTTTGTTTCAGCAGAGGTTGAGTATGTTCCAAGCACATACACTGCTCTTACAAACGAAGATGATGTCAACAATATGAGAAAAATGCTTGAAATGTTTGAAGATAATGATGATGTTCAGGCAGTTTGGCACAACTGGGAAAACGCTGACGAAGAATAATTATTTTATAAGAGAAAAGCCTGTGGAATTATCCACAGGCTTTGTTTTTTATAGAACAAAATTTGCGTTTTTAATTGACAATGATTAGCAAAGATTTTATAATAAAATAAAATATGTGGTGATAGGTGAACTATTTTGAAAAATCAGAAAGATAACAAAAAAATTTTTATAACGGTTACCCTCACAGCAATAGTTTTATTGCTGTTGATTTTTGTTGCCTTTTTAGTTATCTATAAAAGTTCTTATACAACTGAAAAGAGCAGTACCGCTTTGGCTATTTCTTTTCTTGCTGTTTCAGAAATAACCATTGTTTTGCTGGCTTGCTTCTGGGGTGCAAATCAGGCAAGAACAGGCAGGAAATTAAAACAGGCAAATGAAAAAATGTTTGCAATACTTGAAAATATGCCGAGCTTGGTTTATTTAAGAACAAAAGACGGCAATATTAAATATACCTTTTTGAGTGATGCTCTTTTAAAACTTTTTGGCTGTAACGATGCTCAGTTTAAGGACAGATACATAAAGCCCTATTACTCTATTTTCAAGGATGATAAGGAAAGAGTAATAAAGGAGATGGAGGAGCAGGAAAAACGCCTTGCTTCACATAATCTTATTTACAGAATAGTTGATTATTCGGGCAAGGTTATATGGGTTCACGATAAAGGCGTTGTTATAAAGGATAGCAAAAATCCTGAAAAAATATGGCATTATACTACGCTTATAGATATTTCAGAAATTCATCAGGCACAAGAGGATTCAAAGGTCAACGAAGAACGCTACAAGATGATTCTTGAAAGCAGCCGTTTTGTTGTCTTTGATTGGAATATAAAGCTCGACAGCATAACCTTTTCTGATATGTGGGTTACTCTTTTCGGTAACAACACAACCTACGAAAACTTCTTTTCACAAATCGGTTCTTCACAAGAGCTTAATGAAGATGACAAGAGCGTGCTTTCAATTTTTGTAAAGCAGTTTATGCACGGGCAGATAGAATCTTCAAGAATTAAGTGCAGAATTATAAATCACGAGGGCAAGCTTGTTTGGTGTGAAATTTCTGGTAAGCTGATTTGTGATGATTATGGCTCGCCGTCAAGAGTAATCGGTCTTATTCACGATATTGACAGAGAAAAGAGAGAAAAGGATAAGCTTAAATTTAAAGCCCAGCGTGACTATCTTACTAAGTTATATAACAAGGAAATGACTCAGGCTCTTATAAAATCAGTCCTTGAAAATTCAACAAGTCAGAGCCGTCATGTTATGTTTGCGATTGATATTGACGATTTCAAGACTATAAATGATACTCAGGGGCATTTGTTTGGCGATGAGGTTTTGCGTGCAGTTTCACAAAGACTGCTTGCAATATTCAGAAGCAGTGATATAGTCGGCAGAATAGGCGGAGATGAATTTGTTGCATTCTTGCAGGATTTGACCGAAGGCTATTCTGCTGTAAAAAAGGCTGAGCAGTTAAAGAGCATTTTTGCAAAGCCTTTTAAAATAGGTGACAAGGAATATAAGGTTAGCGGAAGTATTGGTATTTCTCTTTATCCGCAAGATGCAACAGGATATTATGAGCTTTTCAAAAAGGCTGATGACGCACTTTATCGTTGCAAAAACAACGGAAAAAATGATTTTGCTTTCTTCAATGATAAAATAAATCCTGACTTGCCTATTGCACCGATACACAAAAAAGCTATCAAAGCAAAACCATTAGATGAATAAAAATATTTGTAAAATTCATACAAACATTTTTTGATAAGGTGCAAAAAAGAACAGCTTATCTTACAAACTTGAAAAATGCTATTGACAATTCAAAATTTCAGAGTTAGAATTTAGGCAGATAGAGAACAAAGGCGTTCCACTATGGTAGTGGAGCGTCTTTTTTTGTTTATCTTAAAACTTTAACAAGGCTTTGTGCCTAAAAAAAATGGGAGGAATTTTCTATGAGTAAATTAACAAAAGAAGAAATTTTGAAACAGGCAAAAGAGAACAATGTTGAGTTTATAAGATTGCAGTTTACCGATTTGTTCGGCATTATGAAAAATGTATCAATTACCCGTTCACAGCTTGAAAAGGCTCTTGACAATGAATGTATGTTTGACGGTTCATCAATAGACGGCTTCGTAAGAATTGATGAAAGTGATATGTATTTACATCCTGATTATGATAGCTGGGCAATCGTTCCTTGGAGAAAGCATCAGGAGATACAGACAGGCAGACTTATCTGTTCTGTTTATAAAAGTGATAATGTTACACCTTTCGAGGGTGACCCAAGAAACGCTTTTCAGAGTGTTATTGATAAAGCCGCTGAAATGGGCTATGGCTTCAATGTAGGCCCTGAATGTGAGTTCTTCCTTTTTAAGCTTGACGAAAAGGGCAGACCTACTCTTAAAACAGGTGACGAAGCAGGTTACTTCGATTTGAACCCTATTGACCAGGGTGAAAATTGCCGCCGTGATATTTGCCTTGCTCTTGAAGATATGGGCTATACAATAGAGGCATCACACCACGAGGTTGCTCAGGGACAGCACGAAATCGACTTCCAGTTCGGCGACGGTATGACAACTGCTGACAGAGTAATGACCTTTAAGCATGTTGTTAAAACCTACGCAACAAAGCACGACTTACACGCAACCTTTATGCCAAAGCCTATCTTTGGTATCAACGGTTCAGGTATGCATACAAATATGTCTTTATATGACCTTAAAACAGGTAAGAATGTTTTTGATGACCCTAACGGTGAATTAGGTCTTTCAAAAGAGGCATATTCATTTATTGCAGGTATTATGGAACACATCAAGGGAATTGCAGCTTTCTCAAATCCTACTGTAAACTCTTACAAAAGACTTGTTCCAGGCTATGAAGCACCAAGCTATCTTGTATGGTCAACTTCAAACAGATCTTGCCTTGTTCGTATTCCTGCTTCAAGAGGCAAGGGTACAAGAGTAGAATTAAGATGTCCTGACCCTGCTTGTAACCCTTATCTTGAAATGGCACTTTGCCTTGCAGCAGGTCTTGACGGTATCAAGAGAGGCTTGAAGCCAAAGCCAGCTTATGATAAGAATGTTTTTGGTCTTTCAGAAAAAGAGCTTGAAGAAGCAGGAATTGAATGCTTGCCAGGAACACTTGAAGAAGCTGTTAAAGAAGCTGAAAAGGATAGCTTTATCAGAGAAACACTCGGCGAACACATTTTTGATAATTATATAATGGGCAAAAAAGCAGAGTGGGAAGATTATCGCACAAAGGTTTCACAGTGGGAAATCGAAAACTATCTTATTAAATATTAAGTTCTTTTAAGTACAAATTATTTGGTTTGTAACAAAGCACAATGGGGTGCAAAAGGAGAACTACTCTTTTTGCACCTTTTTTATATGAAATAGGGAGAGATGAAAAAATGGGAGAAAATATCTTAACATTGGTTAATGAAAATGTTTTTGGTGTCTGGTTTTTAATCGGTGCCGCACTTGTTTTCTTTATGCAATGTGGTTTTGCTATGGTTGAAACGGGTTTCACAAGAGCAAAAAACGCTGGTAATATCATTATGAAAAACCTTATGGACTTTTGCATAGGTGCAGTTATGTTCATATTGCTTGGTTTTGGTTTGATGATGGGCGAGGAGTGTCTTGGCGGATTTATCGGTATGCCTACACTCGGCGTATTTACAGATTATCAGAATTTTGACTGGTCTAATTTTGTTTTCAATCTTGTTTTCTGTGCAACGGCTGCAACTATTGTTTCGGGTGCTATGGCAGAAAGAACAAAGTTTTCAGCATATTGCATTTATTCAGCAGTAATTTCAGCAGTAATTTATCCTATTGAAGCAGGTTGGATATGGAATCCTAACGGCTGGCTTGTAAATATGGGCTTCCACGATTTTGCAGGTTCTACTGCAATTCATATGGTTGGTGGTATCGCAGCATTTATCGGTGCAGCAATGCTTGGTCCTCGTCTTGGTAAATATAAAACAGACAAGAAAACAGGCAAAAAGATTGCAAAGGCAATTCCTGGTCACAACCTTACAATAGGTGCTCTTGGTGTATTTATTCTCTGGTTTGGTTGGTACGGCTTCAATGGTGCAGCGGCAACAGATATGGACAGCCTCGCTTCCATCTTTGTTACAACAACTCTTGCACCATCAGTAGCAACAGTTGTTGCTATGCTCTTTACTTGGATAAAGGACGGCAAGCCAGATGTTTCAATGTCACTTAACGCATCACTTGCAGGTCTTGTTGCAATCACAGCACCTTGCGATTGTACTGATGCATTAGGCTCTATTATTATAGGTATTGTTTCAGGCTTCCTTGTAGTTCTTGCAGTTGAATTTATTGATAAGAAGTTACACGTAGATGACCCTGTTGGTGCTTGTGCCGTTCATCTTGTAAACGGAATTTGGGGCACAATAGCAGTCGGACTTTTCTCAACAGGTGCAGGCGGCGTAGGCAAAGGTCTTTTCTATGGTGGCGGATTTAAGCAGCTCGGAATTCAGTTGTTAGGCTTTGCCGCTGTTGCAGGCTGGACAGTTGTAACAATGATTATTGTTTTTGCAGTTATCAAAAAGACACACGGTTTGAGAGTTTCAGAAGAGGAAGAAATCAAAGGTCTTGATGCAACAGAACACAACCTCCCATCAGCTTATGCTGATTTTATGCCAGCTATGGCAGTTGCAACCTCTAACTCAATGAAAGCAGTTCTTCCAGAAGCAAAGCAAATTGATAAGCCTATTGAACCGATTGAAAAGGCTGTCCCTGTTGAAACCTATACAGCTTCAAAAAATCCAAGACTTACAAAGGTTGTTATGATTTTCAACCCTGCAAGGTTTGAGGATATAAAAGATGCTATGAATGAGATAGGCGTAACGGGAATGACAGTTACAAATGTTATGGGTTGCGGTGTTCAGAAAGGACACATCAGAAAATATCGTGGTGTTGAAATCGAGGAAATGAACCTCAACCCGAAGATGAAGCTTGAAATGGTTGTTTCGGCAGTACCTGTTGAAAGCGTTGTTGAAGCAGCAAGAAAGGTTCTCTATACAGGTAACATAGGCGATGGAAAAATCTTTATCTATGATGTTGATGATGTAGTAAAGGTTCGTACAGGTGAACGAGGCTACGACGCATTACAAGGTGAAGATGATATATAAAAAAACAGGGCGGATTTATTCCGCCCAAATTCCATATATGCAGATAAGAAGGAGAAGTTATGTTTGACGCAAAAAAAGCAAAAGATGCTTGTGTTAAATGGATTGCCGATTTTTTTGAAGAAAACGGAAAAGGCTGTAATGCAATAGTAGGAATTTCAGGTGGCAAGGACAGTTCTGTTGTTGCCTCGCTTTGCGTTGAAGCACTCGGCAAAGACAGAGTTATAGGAGTGCTTATGCCTAACGGAAATCAGGCTGATATTGATAAAGCTCAGTTACTTGTTGAGCATTTGAAAATCAAAAGTTATGTTATAAATATTAAAGATATTTTTGATGCCGCAAAGGCTTCTTTGCCTTTTGATGCGACTGAACAGACTATTATAAATATTGCACCGAGGATAAGGATGACGGTGCTTTATGCAGTTGCACAAAGCCACAACGGACGGGTTGCGAACACCTGCAATTTAAGCGAAGATTGGGTTGGATATTCAACACGCTATGGTGACCAGGCGGGAGATTTCAGCCCTTGCTCTTTCTTTACAGTTGATGAGGTTAAGCAGATAGGCAGACAATTAAATTTGCCCGATGTTCTTGTTGATAAAACGCCTATTGACGGCTTGTGCGGAAAAAGTGATGAGGAAAACCTCGGCTTTACCTATGCAGTTCTTGACAGATATATAAGAACAGGTGAAATTGATGATTTGAAGACAAAGGAATTGATTGATAAAAAGCACAAGGAAAATCTTTTCAAGCTATCCTTTATGCCGTGCTTTAAGTTTGAAGTATAAAAATATTTTAAGAAGAGAGATGTAATATGTTAAAGGAAGGACAGATAAGAATACCATCAGGCTGTGCTATTGCAGCTATAATCGACAGAAAGGGCGGTCTGATTAACGGAAGTGAAATAATCAAATCAATCGCTCTTATGCACGACCGTTCAAATGGTCTTGGCGGTGGGTTTGCCGCTTATGGTATATATCCCGAGCATAAAGACGATTATGCTTTTCATATCTTTTATGAAAATAATCAGGCAAGGCAGAATTGCGAGGAGTTTTTATTCAGACATTTCAATATTGATGTTGCAGAAAGAATACCTACCAAGAAAATTCCTTCAATAAAAAACGGCCCAGATATATGGAGATATTTCGGCAAGGCAAACCGAGTAAGAATGAAAAACGCAAGGCTTGACGAGGGCGAGTATGTTGTTCAATGCGTTACAAAGGTAAATGCGGCTTACGAAGGAGCCTATATTTTTTCTTCTGGCAAAAATATGGGTTGCTTTAAAGCAGTAGGCTATCCAGAGGATGTAGGCGAGTTCTATATGCTGGACAACTATAACGCTTATCTCTGGACTGCTCACGGCCGTTTTCCGACTAATACTCCTGGTTGGTGGGGCGGTGCTCACCCGTTTAATATTCTTGACTGGTCTATTGTCCACAACGGAGAAATTTCAAGCTATGACGCTAACAGAAGATATATTGAACAGTTTGGCTATAAATGCACAATGCAGACTGATACAGAGGTTATAACATATCTGTTTGACCATTTGATAAGGCACCATAATCTGCCTGCAAATGTTGCCGCTGATGTTCTGACCGCTCCTGAATGGGACGAGATTGACAAAATGGACGAAGAAAACAAAGAGTATTTTACAAATCTTCGTGCGATATACAGCGGAGCACTTGTAAACGGACCTTTTTCTGTTATACTTGGCTCTAACAAGGGTTTGCTGGCTATAAATGACAGATTGAAGCTACGTTCCTTAACTGCCGCAACAAAAGGCAATAGAGCATATTTTGCAAGTGAAGAAAGTGCTATAAGAATAATTTGCCCTGAGCCTGAAAAGGTATGGTCTATAAGCGGAGCGGAGCCTGTCTTTGTACCGCTTGAAATTGAAGAAAAGGAGGACGAATAAAATGGCAATAAATTTTATCCCCCGACAATTCAATTTAATTCGTGATAAAGAGCTTTGTGTAAATTGCGGTGCTTGTATTACTGAATGTTCAAACGGTTGCCATAGCTTTTCAAAAAAATTAAATAAAATAATAACT
>JAILBY010000208.1 GCA_024680655.1 Clostridiales bacterium
AATGACGGAGTCAGAGTCCGGAGTGTTACCGTTACACTATACCACTATATTGTTGCACCGAAGTTGTGCAACATTGATATTATATACTATTTTGAAATATTGTCAAGACTATTATAAAAAATATTTTTGTTTTTCTGAAAAAATCTTAAATTCATAAAAATTAAAGCATTGTTTTTACAACAAAAAGCAGTTTTTCTCTATCATTTTCAATTTCATCATCAATAACTCTACGCAAAAGTTCATTTAAAATAACGCCGACTTTTTCATTTTTTGCACCCAAAGCCATAACATCATTTCCATTTACAGCCAAGCCTTTAAGCGTAAAGCATTGTTTTTCTTCAATCACCTTTTCAAGCACCTTTTCAAGTTCTGCTATATCCTTCTGCCTATAATGATAAGACGGTGCTTTTGCCATATTATCAGCCTTTTTTACATCAAGCAATCTTTTAAAATCTTCCTGTCCCATTCTATTAAGCCATCGCTTTACACAACTTTCACTTATCTCAATTTTATCGTCGTGATGTTCAACAAGCATACATACTCTATTTATTGTATCGTTATCATATTTAAGGCGTTTCAAGATAGTTTGAGCCATTTCACGACTATATTCAGCGTGACCGTGAAAATGCCCGTCTTTACCGTCAAATCTACCCTTGCCTATATCGTGAAAAAGCATTGTAAGGCGTGTTATTTTATCCTTTGGTGCAAAATTAACGCTTCTTACAATATGCTCCCACACCTTATAGATATGATGGTCGTTATTCTGTTCAAGCTCAAAGGTCGGAATAAACTCTGGCATAAATATTGCAAAGACCTCACGATAGTTTAAAAGGACATCAAGACAATCTCCGCAAACAAGCTTATTAAGCTCTGCCGCTATTCTCTCAACCGCAATATTGTTCAATAAAGACCTATTTTCAATTATAGCAATTTTCGTTTCTTCCTCAATTTCAAAGCCGAGCACACTTGCAAAGCGTAAGGCTCTGATTATTCTCAAAGCGTCTTCATTAAAGCGTTTATCAGCATTACCAACAGTTCTTATGATTTTATTGTTCAAATCTTCAATAGAATTAAATTCATCAACAAGCCCTGTTTGTTCGCTATAAGCCATAGCGTTCACGGTAAAATCCCGTCTGCTCAAATCATCGGTAAGCTTTCTCGAAAAGCTAACGCTATCAGGTCGTCTGTTGTCAGTATAATCGCCGTCAATACGGTGCGTTGTTATTTCCATAATACAGCCGTCAATTATAACCGTAAGCGTTCCGTGCTTTAATCCATTATCAATAGTTCTGTAATTCTTGAAGCATTCGAGCATTTCGTCTGGCGAAGCGTCAGTAGTCAAATCAAAATCCTCTGGCTCTCTGCCCAAAAGGCTATCCCTTACGCAACCGCCTACAATATAGCCTTTATAGCCGTTCTTATTCAAAATATCAATAGCCTTTTTTACCTGCAACGGCATATCTATTTTAATTTGCATACGCTTCACCTCCTATGTCGTTATAATAGCATTTTATTCAGGCATTTGCAATAAATAGACCTTTATGGTATAAATTATATAGATTATTTTTGAGGAGTTATTTTATGGAACAAAGTAAAATAGACAGAATAAATGAACTTGCAAGGAAATCAAGAACATCAGAGGGCTTAACGCAAGAAGAAAAGGAAGAACAAGCTATTCTTCGCAACGAATATGTTCAGTCCTTTAAAAACAGCCTTATTTCTCAGCTTGAAAACACTTATATTGTTGACGAAAAAGGAAATAAAACCAAAGTTCAAAGAAAAATTAAGCATTAAAATTGAATTACAAAGACAAAAACAGGCTCATTTGAGCCTGTTTTTTATTGACTCCAAGTTAATGTCAACAATGCTCTGGCTTGTGGTAAGCAAATCAAAACCTTATCAGCCATCACAATTTGATTAGCATTATATTCCTTGTATAATCAAGTGAAAAGCAAAATTTTACATTCAAAGAGCAACAAAAATTAACAACATTTTGCAGTTATGTTTCCAAGAATATCTTATAAAAATCTATTATCAACTGTTAAATAAAAAAAGCTCTCTACGAAAAATCGCAGAGAGCGTTTTTGCATTATTAAAATTATTTTGTGAATTTATGGAAAGTCTTTTTGCCTTTCTTTACGATTATATAACCCTTTTCAAAAGCAGAAGCGTCAACGGTTGCATAAACATCGCTGATTTTTTCATCATCAACACTTACACCGCCCTGCTCAACAAGTCTTCTTGCCTCGCCCTTTGACTTAACAAGACCTGCTTTGAGCATAATATCAATAACACTTGCTTTACCATCAGCAAAGTCAGCATCTTCAAGCTCAGTTGTAGGCATATTATCTGTATTAGCATTATTTGAGAAAAGAGCCTTTGCAGCTTCCTGAGCCTTTGTTGCCTCTTCCTCGCCATGAACAAGCTTTGTAAGTTCAAAAGCAAGGATTTCCTTTGCTGTATTAAGCTGACTGCCCTCCCAAGAATCCATCTTATTGACTTCTTCAAGTGGCAAGAATGTGAGCATACGGATACATTTAAGAACATCGGCATCGTTTACATTACGCCAATACTGATAGAATTCAAATGGTGAAGTCTTATTAGGGTCAAGCCAAACAGCACCAGAGGCAGTTTTACCCATTTTCTTACCCTCTGAATTGAGCAAGAGAGTAATTGTCATAGCATAAGCATCTTTGCCGTTTTTCTTTCTTATAAGTCTTGTACCTGCAAGCATATTGCTCCACTGGTCATCGCCACCAAACTGCATATTACAGCCATATTCCTTGTTGAGATGATAGAAGTCATAAGCCTGCATAATCATATAGTTAAATTCAAGGAATGAAAGTCCCTTTTCCATTCTCTGCTTATAGCACTCGGCTGTGAGCATCTGATTAACAGAGAAGCAAGCACCGACATCACGCAAAACATCAATATAATTGAGTTTTAAGAGCCAATCGGCATTGTTTACCATAATAGCCTTATCTTCGCCGAATTCAATGAAACGCTCCATCTGTTTTTTGAAGCAATCGCAGTTATGCTGAATAGTTTCAGGAGTCATCATTGAACGCATATCGGTTCTGCCTGACGGGTCACCGATATAGCCTGTACCGCCACCGATTAAAACAACAGGCTTATTACCTGCCATCTGCAATCTTTTCATAAGGCAAAGTGCCATAAAGTGACCTACATGCAAAGAATCAGCAGTAGGGTCAAAACCGATATAGAAACGAGCACCGCCATTATTTATAAGTTCTCTTATCTCAGGCTCATCTGTAACCTGAGCAATAAGTCCACGCTCTTGCAACTCTTCATAAATTCCCATTTTTTTACCTCCATATACTGACAAAAACCCTCTGCAAAAGCAGAGGGTACAAAACTAACCTCAAAGGCTTACTCAAATATTTTAGTCTGTTATGTATTTTTTGTCAACAGTTTTATATTGAAAACATTGTATTTACAAGCAACAGCATAATAACTCCAGGAATTGAAGCAATACAACTGACAAAAATTGAAACAGCATTAACGCCTATTGAAACGCCCGTAAAGGAAGAAAAAAGATTTATGCCAAACAGAGCAATTACGCCGAGCACAACAGAGCTTAAAATGGCCTTGAAGCCGTGTTTAGTTTTTATCATAGTCATAGCAATTATCAGCGTTGCAACAACAGCAACAACGCAGATACCTATTGTAAGCCCTACCCCAAGTCATCTATCCCCTTTTCTTTAAGAGCAACAACATTTATGCTATTGATATAATCGCATTTTATGCCCTTACTCTTCGCAATTTTAAGCAAATATCTGTATCTTGCCTTTAACGCTTCAAGTTCATAAACTGTTGCTTCAACCAAATCAGAATCAGACTCATATTCAAAACGCTCATAAGCGTCATTAAGCAATTTGCTGACTTCTCTTATATTATTTAAAATTTTTTCCTGTTCAGTAGGCTCTTGTATATTCTTTTTTGAATTAAATAATCTGATTACACTATCCATAATGCAACCTCCTTTGTTAATATATATTTTATTTTAGGACAAATATTACTGATATAATCAATAACTTTTTGAGTTTATTTAAAAGTTTGCGGAATATAATAAAATATATATTATTTTAGGAGTGATAGTATGTTAGGTCAAGAAAACGCTGTCGAACAATATTGCCACATAGTAGAGAAGAACATAGTGATTGAAAAAGAACATCTTGACAACAAAATTATGCTACGCTGTACCAGAGAAAATGAATGTGCAAAGAAATATGGTGAATGTATAAATTCAATTATAAAAACATTATCTGCAAAATAATAACATACGGCACAATAAGACAAAAAGCAGTAAAAATAATAGCAAAAAGGGACTGCCTTTTCAGACAGTCCCTTGAATTATGATTTAATAATTCAATTATTTCATCATACTTGCAACTTCGTCAGCAAAGTTGTCTTCTCTCTTTTCAAGACCTTCACCCTTTGCAAAACGAGTGAAGCCAACAACCTTAACATCCTTGCCGAGCTTCTTTGCAACTGATTCAACATAAGCCTTAACTGACAAATCGTTATCCTTAACGAACTGCTGGTCTAACAAGCAGTTTTCCTTGAAGAACTTACCGATTCTGCCTTCAACGATTTTCTGAATAACCTGAGCTGGCTTATTCTTGTTCTTTTCGTCTTCTTTAAGCTGTGCTTCAAGAATACCTTTTTCGTGGTCAAGAACATCAGCAGGAACGCTTTCTTCGTTGAGGTAAGATGGATTCATAGCAGCAATCTGCATAGCAACATCCTTACCCATTGTCTGGAACTCTTCGTTGTTTGCAACATCCTTATCAACATCAAAGTGAACCATAACACCAACTGAACCGCCACCGTGAACATAAGTTGCAACAGTGCCTTCAACACGCTCAAAACGACGAACTTTCATATTCTCACCGATTGAAAGAACCTTATCCTGCAAGTTTTCCTGAACAGTTCTGTCTGAACCGTAAAGCTTTGTAGCAAGCAAAGCGTCAACATCAGCAGGATTTTCGTTTGCGATTGTTTTTGCTATATCAAGAACAAAGTTCTGGAATTCCTGATTCTTACCAACGAAGTCTGTTTCTGAGTTAACCTCAACAACAACGCCGATATTTTTCTCAACATCATTGTATGCAAGAACTACGCCTTCTGCAGCAATTCTGCCTGCCTTTTTAGTAGCAGCAGCAAGTCCCTTTTCACGCAAAATATCAATAGCCTTTTCCATATCGCCCATAGCTTCGGTAAGAGCTTCTTTACATTTCATCATACCTACGCCTGTTTTTTCTCTCAATGCCTGAACATCTTTAGCTGTAAATGCCATTTTCGTTTCCTCCTATTTATTACATCTTTAAAAATTGCCCGTAAGCAACGGGCAATTTATTTTTTATTTGTTCAAAAAAGAATTATTCAGCAGCCTCTTCAACTGTTTCAGCTTCTTCTGTCTTTTCTGCTGAATCATTACCGCCTCTGCCTTCGATAACAGCGTCTGCCATAGCACCAGCGATAAGCTTAACTGCACGGATAGCGTCATCGTTACCAGGGATAACATAATCTATTTCGTCTGGATCGCAGTTTGTGTCAACAATAGCAACAATAGGAATATTGAGCTTGTGAGCTTCTGCAACAGCAATTCTTTCTTTGCGAGGGTCAACAATGAACATAGCAGCTGGCTGCTTCTTCATATTTGTTATACCGCCCATAAACTTTTCAAGCTTTTCGATTTCGAGTTTAAGCTTGATAACTTCTTTCTTTGGAAGAAGGTCAAATGTGCCGTCCTCTTCCATAGCCTTTAACTGAGCAAGTCTTCTGAGTCTCTTCTGGATTGTCTTGAAGTTTGTGAGCATACCGCCGAGCCAACGAGCATTTACGAAAGGCATACCGCAACGGATTGCTTCTTCACGAACTGAATCCTGAGCCTGCTTCTTTGTACCTACGAAAAGGATATCGTCACCGTTTGCAGCGATGTCACGAACAAACATATAAGCCTTTTCGAGTTCTTTTACAGTCTTCTGAAGGTCGATAATGTAAATACCATTACGCTCTGTGAAGATGTACTCTGACATTTTAGGGTTCCATCTTCTTGTCTGATGACCGAAGTGAACGCCTGCTTCAAGTAATTGTTTCATTGATACTACTGACATAATTTTTTCCTCCTTGTTTTACCTCCGCATAGCATAAACTTACTCTGCGACAGACGGAGTATCAGCCGACTGCACACACAGAATAATAGCCACGCGTGTGATTTGCCTTAAAAGTATAGCATAGACAAGCTCAAAAATCAATAGTTTTTTTATTATTTTATCATATTATCAAAATAGCCCTGCTTTTTTGTTCTGTAATCAGGTGCATCATAGGTTACAAGTATAGTATCATCGCCGATTATGTTTATTTTATCCCAAGGAATAACTATATCATCATCTCTGCCAAGCAGTCCCATAAATCTGCTTTCACCATAGACTATTATTGAAATAAGCTGTCCCGTTCTTGTGTCAAGTTCAATATCACAAAGAGAGCCTAAACGGCTTCCGTCTTTGATATTGACAATTTCCTTTGCCCGAAGCTGAGTAACTCTGCAATTCATAAAAGCACCTCCTTTTTGAATTATATTTAATCTTTCTTATGAATATTCAGCCATAGCAAAGGGATATTTTTTAAATTAACATTTACTTTTAAAGCGTAAAATGTTAGAATTTTATTTAATCCATAATTATTTGAGGTGTATTTTAAAATGTTTGAGAACTGGACATTGGAAAACTTCACACAAAAATTTGTTGATTTACTTCCCCATTTGATTTTAGCAATAGTTATACTTATAGTCGGCTGGATTTTTGCAAACGCATTTGCAAAGCTGGTTATAAAGATATTGAAGAAAAAAGAGGTTGACTCGACTATATTCCCTTTTATAAAAGCAGTTATTAAGCTTGTTATAAAATTTATAGTTGTAATCTCTGCCCTTGCAACACTTGGTCTTAACATAAATTCTTTCCTTGCTGCAATAGGTGCTGCCGGCGTTACAGCAGGTATCGGTCTTAAAGACAGCGTTGCCCAGTTTGCAAGCGGAATTCAGATTTTACTCAACAAGCCATTCAAAAACGGCGATTTTGTTGAAATCGGCAGTAATAAAGGCGTAGTCAAGGGCATACATCTTATGTACACCGTTATTAACACAAAGGAAAACAAGCGTGTTATAATTCCAAATTCTGAAATA